>JBGTNO010000066.1:0-5347 GCA_041743065.1 Chthoniobacterales bacterium | reverse complement strand
CCCTTCGCCACCCCTTGGCGGCGCGTGGCGACCGGGATCTCGCTGAGGTCGGGCACATCCTGACGCGTCAGCGACAGCATGGTCGGGCCATTGGTGCGCTCGAGCGCTGCGACGAAAGCCCCCGCTGTCTCTTCCGCATCGGCCGGTCGGATCACGTCGAGATTTGGGATCACGCGCAAGCTGCTGACGGTCTCGACGGGTTGATGGGTCGGGCCATCCTCACCGACGCCGACGCTGTCGTGGGTGAAAATGTAGATCACCGGCAGCGAAGAAAGCGCCGCCAGTCGGATGGCTGGCCGAGCGTAATCGGCAAAGACCATGAAGGTCGCACCCGACGGCCGGAAGATCCCGTCGTAGGCGAAGCCGTTCAGCATCGAACACATGGCATGCTCGCGGATGCCGAAAAGAATGTTGCGACCGCTGCGATGGGTGGCGGTAAAGTTCTCGCCGCCTTCGATGTAGTTCTTGGTCGAGCCATGGAGATCGGCGCTGCCGGAAATGAGGAGCGGCAATGCCTGGGCCAGCGGCTGGAGAATCTTGTTGCCGGAATTGCGGGTGGCCATTTTTTTGCCAACCTCGAATTCGGGAATCAGCGAGAGAAGATCTTCGGGAATCTCTTTGTTCAAGCCGCTATCGAGCAGCTTGGCCAGTGCCTCATTGGCCTCGCGCCAGGCCGTGTAGGCTTTCCGCCATTTTTGATAAATCTCGATCTTGCCCGCGCGCACCACCTCGAAGAACGAACGGGTGTCACCAGAGACGTGGAATGTTTCAGCGGGCAGTCCGAGTCCCTTCTTGGCTTCTTCCACGAACTTCGCGCCGCCTTCGCTGTGGGCTTTGGCGGTGCCGGCGACCTGGGGAATGCCGCGGCCGATCTCGGTCCGGGCGATGAGGAATTGCGGGCGGCCCGAGTTCGATTTCTTCGCCTTCTGGAAAGCGGCCAGAAACGCTTTCATGTCGTGCCCGTCCACTTTCTGCACATCGAAACCGTAGGCCTCGTAGCGCTTGCCCGTGTCCTCGCTCTGGGTGGCGTCGGCCATGGCGTCGAGCGTCACGTCGTTCGAATCGTAGATGAGGATGAAGTTATCGAGGTGATTGTGCCCGGCAAAAGCGGAGGCTTCGGCGGAGACGCCTTCCTGGAGACAGCCGTCGCCGGCGAGGCAGACGACGTGATGATCGAAAATGGTGTGGCTGGCCGTGTTGAAATGGGCGGCGGCCATTTTGCCGGAGACCGCGAGCCCGATGGCGTTGGCGACGCCTTGGCCCAGCGGACCGGTGGTGCATTCCACCCCGGCGGTCTCGAAGGACTCGGGATGACCGGGGGTGCCGCTGTGGAGCTGGCGGAAGTTTTTCAGCTGATCGAGCGAGACGTTGTAGCCTGAGAGATGCAGCCAAGAGTAGAGAAACATGCTGCCGTGCCCGGCGGAGAGGACGAAACGGTCGCGATTGAGCCAGCGAGGCTCGTCGGGGTTGTAAGTGAGCGCTTCGCCGAAGAGCACCGCGCCGAGGTCCGCGCAGCCGAGGGGGAGACCGAGGTGACCAGACTGGCAGGCGTGGACGGCGTCCATGGCCAGGCCGCGGGCTTCGTTGGCAATGTGGGAGAGAAGTTCAGTATTCATGGAAAAAGCGGAGCGATGTTCGCGAAAGGCCGCTGAGCCTAGGCGAGCGGCGCGGGGAGTCAAGAGTGTCCGAGGTTGCGCCCCCGCGTTCTCCCGCACAGTGAAGAACGCCCTTTTCCGCATCTACCGGCACTTCGGCGTGAGGAGCCGCACCCGCCTTGCCACAAGCTCCGTCCGCCCTGGTGAACCGGTTTTCTCCCGTCGGGGGTCGTCAGAGTGAAGACGGTGGAGGCGCACTAACCGCGGATCAAGGAGAGGAGGGGCCTGCGCGCTTGTCGGCACCAGGGAAAGCCGTTAGCGTCTTGCCATGGCGCTGCCCGTCGAAAAACGTTGTTCCACTCCCGAGGAATATTTGCGCCTCGAGCGCGAGGCGGAATACAAAAGCCAGTATTTTGCGGGGGAAATTTTCGCGATGTCCGGCGGGAGCGCCCGGCATAGCCTCATCGCGACCAATCTGGCGGGGATGATGCGTGAGGCGCTCAAGGGCCGGGCCTGTACGGCCTACAATAGCGACCTGCGGATTGCCGTTTCCCCCGATGGTCTCCACACCTATCCAGACATCTCGGTTTTCGGCGAGCCCATGGCCTTCGTGCCCGGATGCGACGACACGGCGCTGAATCCGACGGTCGTCGTCGAAGTGCTCTCGCCCTCCACCGAGGCCTACGATCGAGGCCGCAAGTTCGAGCAGTATCGGCGTATCGCCAGCCTGCGCGAATACCTCCTCGTTTCGCAGGAATCGCCGCTGATCGAACGTTTCGCGCGCGAGGGCGAGGGGCGCTGGACGTTGACCGACGTGAGCGGCCTGGAAGGGGTGTGCTCCATTGAAGCGCTCGAGCTCGGGATTCCGCTGTCCGAGATTTATGAAGGGGTGGATTTTCCGGAACGAGAGTCTTCCGGCCCAAGTTGAGCGAAGCGCCGAGGCGTTTTTCCTCGCCCGTTTCCGGGGCGCATTTTAAAACGCCCTCCCTCTCATGCCTGACGACGCCTCACTTGAAACTCTCCGCCTGGGCCTTCCGAAAGGCAGCCTGCAGGAGCCGACCTTTGCTCTGTTTCAGCGGGCCGGCTTCAATATCCACACTTCCTCCCGCTCCTACAAGCCGTCGGTGGACGATCCGGAGCTGATCATTCGCCTGCTGCGGGCGCAGGAGATCAGCCGGTATGTCGATCATGGGTATCTGGATTGCGGCATCACGGGCAAAGACTGGGTGGCGGATAACGGTTCGGACGTGGAGGTGGTGACGGAGATCACGTTTTCCAAGGTCAGTTCGCGACCGACCCGCTGGGTGCTGGCGGTGCCGGAGGATTCGGATATTCATTCGCCCAAAGACCTGGAGGGCAAGCTGATCGCGACCGAGGCGGTCAACCTGACCCGGCAGTTTCTGGAAAAGCACGGCGTGAAAGCGGAGGTGGAGTTCAGTTGGGGAGCGACGGAGGTGAAGGTGCCCGATCTGGTGGACGCGATCGTGGACGTGACGGAGACCGGTTCCTCCCTGCGCGCGAATAACCTGCGCATCGTGGAGACGCTGATGGAATCCTCGCCGCAGCTGGTGGCGAACCGGCAGGCGTTTGCCGATCCGTGGAAGCGGGCGAAGATCGAGCAGATCTCGATGCTCCTCCAGGCGGCGCATGCGGCCCGGGGGAAGGTGGGGCTGAAGATGAACGTGGCGGCGGAGGCGCTGGAGCCCCTGCTGGCGGCGCTGCCGGCGCTCAGGAATCCGACGGTGTCTCACCTGGCCAAGTCGGACTGGCTGGCGGTGGAGACGGTGATCGACGAGGCGAAGGTGCGGGAGCTGATCCCGAAACTGAAGGCGCTGGGGGTGGAGGGCATCATCGAGTATCCGCTGAACAAGATCGTTTATTAGAAAAGAAAACGGCTTTTCGCATTGACGGGGTGGCGGGAGTCCCTTACGTCCTAGCGGCTCGTTTCGTTAAATAGTTATTACATGGGTTCCATCAAGAAGAGAAGAAAAGCAAAGATCGCCAAGCACAAGCGCCGTAAGCGGATGAAGGAAAACCGCCACAAGAAGCGTTTGCGCTACAAGTCGTAGTCGATAGATTACGCGGATGAACCCAATCCGCCGGCCGTACGCTCCGAAAGGAGCCGGTCATCTGCGCCTCCTCGCCGGAGGTGCGGTGCTGTTGCTCGGTTGGTTTTCCCATGCCGAAGCCCAGATGGATGACGGAGAGGCTCCCGGCGGGCGCTTTGAGGCGCAGCTGACTGACTTTCTCCCCGAGGATGTTTCTCCTTCGGTGGAGGCCTCGACCCTTTCGCGCGATCATCAGCGCAAAGCCGAGGCACTAACCGCGTTCATCGAGGGCGCGATGGCGGAATCGGCCGCGGAGACGGAACAGGCGTTGTCCCGCTACCGGGACGTGCTGAATATCGATCCGGGCGCAACGGTCACCTCGCCGAGTGGCGACAGCCTGCTTTTGGCCGTCAAGGTTGCCTACGAACTGGCGCGACGGGGCGACGTTTCCGAAGGGATCGGGATTCTGAAGGATTCGATCAAGGCCGTTCCCGACGATTCCATCGCCTATCTTTACCTGGCGCAACTTTACGCCCGCTATCTGCGCAAGCCCGACCTCGCCCAGCGCTACGCGAAGAAGGCGGAGGAGCTCGATCCCGGATCGATCGAGGCGTATCGCACGTTGTTCGAGATCCAGATGGCGGCTGACCGACTGGAAGATGCCGAGGATGTGCTCGACCGGGCGGCCCAGATCGAGACGGAAGACCCACTTTACTGGGCCGAGCTGGGCGAACTCTACCGGTTGTTTTATCATCGCGACGGTTATGAATCCCGCCCATCCGACGTGGCAAAGATGGATCGCGTGATCGAACTGTCGCTCAAATACGGCACGGACGATCCGGACATCGCAGCCAAGGCGGCGGATTATTACATTCTGACCGAACGCGTGCCGCAGGCCATTCCGCTTTACGAGACCTACATCAAGTCCAACGCCGAATCGGTCGAGCCGGCCGTGCTCGACATCCGCGACAAACTCGGGCGCAGCTACCTGGCAAGCGGGGAGCGTGAAAAGGCGATCGAGCAATATCGCACGATCACCCTGCTGAATCCCTTGCGATACGAGAGCTACGAAATGCTCGGTCAGCTCTATCAGGAAGCGGCCGAATGGGACCGGGCGCTGGCAGCGTACCAGCAGAGTCTGCTTCTCGCGCCCAACCAGCCCATGAATTACTTGCGCATCGCTGCCCTTCAGCAGGAGAGGGGGGAGTTTGACCAGGCGGCCGAGACCTTGCTGGAAGCCCGGCGTCGTTTTCCCGACTATCCGCGCATCGGTTACACCCTGGCGCATGCCTACAGTGTGGCGAAGCGTCATACCGAGGCCATGACCGCTTACGAGGAAGTTCTGCATGAGGCAGCGTTGTCCCAGGACGACATGCTCGATGCCGAGTTTTACTTCAACTACGGCGCGGCTGCGGAGCAGGCGGGGTATCACGACAAGGCGCACGAGTTGCTGACCAAGTCGATCGAGCTGGATCCGGCTTCCGCCAGCCGGGCCTACAATTACATTGGCTATATGTGGGTGGACAGCGGCAAGAACCTCGACGAGGCCGGAGCCATGATCCGGAAGGCGCTGGAAGCCGAGCCCGACAACCCCGCTTATCTCGATAGCCTCGGCTGGTTTCATTACAAGAAGGGCGAGTATGCAAAGGCCCTGACGGAGCTCCTCAAAGCGGCGCAGGCGATCGAGCCGGAGGATCCGGTCGT
>JBGTNO010000065.1:0-4868 GCA_041743065.1 Chthoniobacterales bacterium | reverse complement strand
CTCAGCACGGCCGCGCGGACATCGACGCCCAGCCCGTGGGCGGCGGCCACCGCGGCGAGCGAATTATAGACATTGAACCGCCCGATCAACGGGAGCCTGACTAGATAGTGTTTCCCATTGGCATCGAGCTGGTAGGAAGTGCCCTTGAAATCTATGGAAATATTCTGCGCGCGGAAACTGGCCTTGATGCCCTGCCCATAGGTGATGATACGCACCCCTTCGGGCACTCGCTCCGCCATCTTGGCGCCCCAGCGGTCATCTATATTGATGGCGGCCACGGCCTTTTTGTGACTATGGCCCAGGCTCTCGAAAAGGCGGGCTTTGGCCGCGAAATAACCTTCCATCGTCCGATGATAGTCGAGGTGATCCTGGGTCAGATTGGTAAACACACCGACATCGAACCGGACGCCGCGCACGCGCTCCTGCATGAGCGCGTGCGAGGACACTTCCATCACGGCGGCCTTACACCCGGCGGAGCGGATCTGATGAAGCAGATCCTGCACTTCCATCGATTCGGGCGTGGTGCGCGTCGCCGGAATCTGCCGGTCGCCAATTTCATAGCGCACCGTTCCGATGAGGCCAGCCCGCACCATCGCGGTATCGAGAATGTGTTTAAGCAGGAAGCCGGTCGTCGTCTTCCCGTTGGTGCCGGTGATGCCGGCGACCTTCAAGATTTTCGAGGGATTCCGGAAATAGGCGGCCGAGAGATCCGCCATGGCGACCCGCGAATCCGTCACCCGCACGCTGGTGATTTTGGGGTTTTGCCCTGGCTGCTCCGCGACGACAGCGATGGCTCCGCGGGCGACAGCGTCGTCGATATGGCGATGTCCATCGGACTTTTCGCCGCGAAGGGCGATGAACAAGGTGCCCGGCCGCACCCGCCTGGAATCGTAAGCCAGCGCGAGAATATCGCGCTCGTCGTCCCCGCTGACTTGCAGGACGGGCGTCGCGGTAAGTAAGGCCTTCAGGAGCATGGCCAATCAGGGCGTGTGGCCTTGGACGATGGGATCGAGGGGTTCTTCAAGAGTTGGCACCAGATTGAGGTAACGTGCCGCTTTTTCCGCGATGCGGGAAAAGATGGGCGCCGCGACCAGGCCGCCGTAATTTTCGTTCGACGGGACGGCGGCGTCATCCACGGTGATGAGGCAGACAAACGCCGGATCTTCCTCAGGCACGAAGCCCACGAAAGAAACAAGGTATTTGCCGGCGAGATAGCCGCGCCCGTTCGGATTTACCTTCTCGGCGGTGCCGGTCTTACCCGCGGCGGTGAAGCCGGGCACTTTGGCCAGCGGCGCGGTGCCGTCGGCGGCGACGACCCGCGCGAGCGCTTCCCGCATCTGGCGGGCCGTCTTTTCGGAGATGACGCGCCGCACTTCGACTGAATTATATTTCTTCACCAGGCGGCCGTCGGCGGCCTGGATTTCCTTGACTAGCATCGGGGTCATCAAGGTGCCTCCGTTGGCGATGACGGACATGGCGGTCACCATTTGGAGAGCGGTCACGCCGATCTCGTGGCCCATTGGGATCCGCGTGATCGAGATTTTGCTCCAGACGTTCGGCACATTCACCTGGCCGCCGGCTTCCCAGGGCAGCGCCACTCCGGTGGGCTCGCCGAAACCGTAGCGGCGGATGTAGTCGTGGAAACGCTCGTCACCCAACTGCATGGCGAGCTTGGCGGAACCGATGTTGCTGGATTTCTTGATAATATCGGCCACGGAGAGATCGCCGTAGCCGTGGTGGTCTTTCAACCAGGAGCCGCCATAGCGATAGCGGCCGTTTTCACAATAAATCAGGGTCTGCGGGCTGACTAGGCGCTCGTTGAGGGCGGCGGACGCGGCCACGATCTTGAAGATGGAGCCGGGCTCGTATTGATCGAGCACCGCGCGGTTCTTCATGTCACCGCTCTCCGGGTCGCCGCGCTGGTTCGGGTTAAAAGTCGGCCGGTTCGCGAGCGCCAAGACTTCGCCGGTCCGCGGGCGCATCATAACGCACATCACGCCGGCCGGTTGGTACTTCCGCACGGCTTCGTCCAGTTCGTTCTCCACGATGTTCTGCAGGCCCAGGTCGATGCAGAGCCGCACGTTATTACCATGGCGGGCCTCCCGCTCCTGGCCGCGATACATCACGATTTCGCGCCCTTTGCGATCGCGCTCGATATAGCGATAGCCGTCGTGGCCCTGCAAGTAGCGATTCATCGTCCGCTCCGTGCCGTCCTTCCCGATCTTCTGGTGATCCACGAAGCCGATCACATGACTCAGCATCGAATCATTCGGATAAACACGGATGCTATCATAATCGAAGTAAACGCCGGTGAGCCCGCGGGTGGCCATCTGGAGCTTCAGGTCATTAGCGACTAGTTCCGGCAAGCGTTTTCGCAAAATGAGGTAGCGGCGCGAAGTTTTCAGCTCCTTCGATAGCGAGGCGGAATCCATTTCCAGCGGTCCGGCGAGCAGTTCAGCCAGTTCGTCCACGCGGTCCTTTTTAATGAGAGAGCCGTCGGCCACCACCGTGCGCACCGGTTCGTTGGTCGCCAGGACTTCGCCATGGATATCGAGCAGATCGCCGCGTCGCGCGGGGATGATCTGCTTCCGCGAATGCCGATCGGCCGCCATCCGCGTGTAGTGGGCGCGATCCCGCACCTGCAGCTGGATCAGGCGCGCGGAAAACAGCGTGAAGACCACGGCGAGCCCGCAGCAGAGAATAACCGCTCTGGCGCGAGCTCCCGCCATTACCGCAATACCTCCAGGTTCGACACCGTTGGCATGGCGGAAGCGATCTGGCGGGCGCCGGAGCCCAGGCGGACGATGTTCTCATCGGCGATCGGCACCATGGCGATAAATCCGGAGTCGAGATACCGCTGGAGCTGTTTGCGCGAGGACAGGGTGGAAACTTGCGAGCGCAGGACTTCGTTCTGCGTGTTCAGCTCCACCAGCTCGCGTTCGAGCACTTTGATTTTGTTGAACGTGAGATGCATCTGCGTCTTGAAGCCGACGTAGCAGAGCCCCGTCACGCCGAGAAAGACGACCCCGACGATCCAGGGAGCCATCGAGCCGAAGTTGAGAGTATTAGTGCGTTTACGAGTGGCGGGCATGGGTCGGGATCCTTTCGGCGACGCGCAGCTTGGCGCTGCGGGAACGCGGGTTGCGCTGCTCTTCGGCCGGACTGGCCGTGACCGGGCGGCGGGTGATGAGGTGGAGATGAAAGTCGGGATTGCGCCTCGGCTCGGGCCATTCGGGGCGGTTCAGCCACTCGGTGCTCTGCTGTTTAAAGAACTGCTTTACGATCCGATCCTCCAGGGAATGGAAGGTGATCACCGCCCAGCGACCGCCCGGCGCCAGACGCGGCGTCAAAGCCGACAACGCCTCTCCGAGCGCTTCGAGCTCGCGATTGACCGCGATGCGCAGCGCCTGGAACACCCGGGTCGCCGGGTGCAGGCGGCCTCGTCGCGGACAAACCTCCTCCACCGCCGCCGCCAGTTCCAGCGTGGTCGTGAACGAGCGCTCCGCGCGTTTCCGCACAATCCGCGCGGCAATCTTGCGCGCCGACGGCTCCTCGCCCAGCTCCCGAAATAGCGCGGCGAGTTCCGCTTCGTCCTTCGTATTGACCCAATCGGCCGCGGTGAGGAACGGACCGTCCCGATCCATCCGCATATCCAGCGGGCCGTCATGCAGGAAGCTGAAGCCGCGGGCGGGCTCCTCCAACTGGTAGCTGGAAACGCCGATGTCGAGCAGGATGCCATCCACTTGGGCGATCCCCATTTCGTCGAGCACACCGGCGGCGCGGGCAAAGTTGGCCCGCACCGGCACGAAACGTTCACCGAAACCGGCCAGCCGCTCCTCCGCCGCCGCGATGGCGTCCCGATCCTGATCCAGCCCGACCACATTGGCGCCCGCCTGGAGCAGCGCCTCGCTGTGCCCGCCGCCGCCCAGCGTGCCGTCGAGAAACAGTTTCCCGCGCCCCGGCTGGAGCAGCCGCAGCACTTCTTCGCGCAGGACGGGCTCGTGGTAGTCCTCAGCCGACATCGTCCGGTTCTCTTCGCCATGGGGTGAAAGGGCCGCCATCATTCACCTCTGGCCTCCAGCAGTTCCTGGAATCTCGCGCTCTCCCGGCGTTCGAACTCCGCCCATTTGGCCGGGGGCCAGATTTCGATGCGGTCGCCCGCGCCGGCCACCACCACCTCCGTTTCCAACCCAGCCGCCTTGCACAGATCTTCGGGAATGGTGATTCGCCCCTGCGCATCCGGCTTCACTTCCGTCGCCGACGAGTAGAAATAGCGGACGATGTTTCGCCGCTCCCTCAGGTCTTCGCTCTTTTTGGCGATGCGCTCAGACGTCGAGTAAAAAGTGTCGGGCGGCGTCATTTTGACGAAATCCCGACCCGCATGCAGGAAGAAGGCCGCCTCCTTTTTGCGCCAGGCCGCGGGGATGGTGATGCGCTTTTTGTCGTCGAGCGCATGCAGCTTGGTCCCCCCGAAACGGTGGGTGTTCTGTTCGTCGGATTCGGGCATCGAGTGATTACAATAGGGCGGATTCACCATTTCCCCCCTTTATGCCCCTATTTAAACCACCATGAACCGTGCCATGTCAAACATGATGACGAAATTTTTCCGCCGACCCGTTGGTTTCTCCCCCGCCGAACTGAAGCGTAACCCACTCCGCCCGTTTTCAAAGTCTTGATCGAGGCATTTTTGCGCTTAGCCTTGGCGCATGGCGGAAAGTATGCGCTTAGATCGATGGCTCTGGGCCACTCGTTTCTACAAAACGCGCTCGCGAGCGACCGAAGCCTGCCAGCAGGGACGCATCCGGCGCGATGGCCGGGCCCTCAAAGCGGCCGCGCCCGTCAGTGTGGGAGACCGGCTCGAGATTCCG
>JBGTNO010000064.1:0-5927 GCA_041743065.1 Chthoniobacterales bacterium | reverse complement strand
AATGCCGCCCCGGGCGCACGGCTGGAAGGGCTGCGCCGCGGCGGTGGCCCCGCTGATTATCGCCTCTTCGCTCCTGCTCCCAGGCGCTGTTTTCGCTCAATCCTCACGCCACGCACAGGCAGGATGGGCGCGGCTGCGGTTCGAGACGGGCGGTCCGGCGTGGAACCGCCATCAAGAAGCCGATCTCGTCGCCGTGGCACGGCTCCGGGCGGTCACCTCGCTGGCCTTCGTGCCCACCGTCCACGGCGCCTCGCTGGATGATCTCAGCGAGATGGTGAAATACCCTTTCATCCTCAGCTACGGTCTCCACCGGAAGCAGCGCACCCAGCGCCAGAAAGAGAATCTGTGCGAGTATCTCAAGCGCGGCGGATTCCTCCTTGTCGAGGAATGCGCCAACCGCACGGTCACTCCCGATCCCCTCAAGGAATTTTTCGCCAGCCAGGAGTTTTTCCTCAAACTGCTGCCGGGTTCCCGCCCCGTCCTGCTCAGGCGGGAACACCCCATCTTCCATTGTTTCTACGAGATGAATGAGGGCGTGCCCTTTACCCGTTCTCCCGGCTACCGGTATGACTCGGGTAAAGTTGACGGTCTTGCCGCGATCAGGTATGAGGGGCGTATGGCCGCCATTGTTTCCTCCGCCTGTCTGCACTGCGGCTGGGAGGGGTGGGGTCCTCCCGGCCATCCAGAGCGCAGTCTCCAGATGGCGGTGAATATCTTTATCTATTTGATGACAGACGGACGCTAACCCGCAGCCGTATGATCTCCCGCCTTTCGCTCCTCCTGCCGCTGATTCTTTCCATGATGCCGATCACCTCCTCTGGAGAGTCCACCGCCGACCCGCCGCCCAACATCGTCGTCATCCTCGCCGACGACATGGGGTTCTCCGACCTCGGCGCGACCGGAGGAGAGATCCCCACGCCCCACATCGATTCGCTGGCCGCGGACGGGATGATGCTCACGCAATTCTACAATACCGCGCGATGCTGCCCCACCCGCGCGAGTTTGCTCACCGGTCTCTGGGCGCATCAGGCGGGTGTGGGCAGGCTCACCGCCGACGCCGGACCCGCGCATCCCGGCTACCGCGGTTTCCTCAACGACCGGTGCGTCACCATCGCGGAGGTGCTGCGCAGTGCGGGCTACCGCACGATCATGACGGGGAAATGGCATGTCGGCGACGAACGCCCCCACTGGCCGGTCGATCGTGGATTCGAGCGCTTCTACGGGGTGCCCGCGGGCGGGGGCCTCTATTTTCATCCCTCCAAGTTCCTCGATCGCAAAGTCTATCGAGGCGATACCCAGGAAAATCCGGGGGCCGGCTGGTATTCGACCGACGCGTTCAACGATGAGGCGGCCGATTTCGTGGAAGAGGCCGTCGCGGAGAAAAAGCCCTTTTTTCTCTACCTCGCCCACATCGCCCCGCATTACCCGCTCCAGGCGCCACCGGCGGCCATCGGCGAACAGCGAGGGAAATATCGCGCCGGGTGGGAAAAGCTGCGTCGGCAGCGCCATCGGAGGCAGATCGACCGGCGGCTTTTCGAACAGCCCTGGGCGCTCTCGCCGCTCGATGCCCCGGCATGGAGCGGCCTCTCGACCGAGGAGCGCGCCGCCGCCGATCTGCGCATGGCGATCTATGCCGCTCAGGTGAAAATCATGGACGACGGTATCGGGCGGCTGCTCGATCGGATCGATCGGCTGGGCATCCGAGACAACACCCTGGTCGTTTTCCTTTCCGATAACGGCGGCGAGGCGAGCGAGGTGAACAAGGCGCCCGCGGCTCCGCTGGGCACCAACGATTCGTTCGCCAGCTACGGAAAATCCTGGGCGAACGCCAGCAACACCCCGTTCCGCAAATACAAGAAGTGGGTGCATGAAGGGGGCATCTCCACGCCGCTCATCGCCCGCTGGCCGCGGGTGATCGCCCGCGGCGGCGCCCTCGCCCATCAGCCCGCCCATGTCATCGACCTCATGGCCACCTGCCTCGAGGCGGCGGGAATCGAGTATCCCGCCACCTTCGCCGGCAAGACCATCGCTCCCACCGAAGGGATCAGCCTCCTGCCGGTGTTTCGGGGCGGCGAGTTCTCAGGGCATGAGACGCTTTACTGGGAGCACGAGGGGCACAAGGCGATCCGCCACGGAAAATGGAAAGCCGTCACCGATGGCGATGGCTCCTGGCAGTTGTACGATCTCGAGACCGACCGTACGGAAATGAACGACCTCGTCCGCCAGTTCCCCGCCCAGCGCGATGAACTCGTCGCGCTCTGGCAAGCCTGGGCGGATCGCGTCGGAGTCGAACCGAAAAGCCAGCCCTAGGGCACTCGCCTCAGAGCCTATCGGTGCTCCCGCACGCCCAACTGTCCCCCGGATTCACCGGCGCCGCGCGAAGGAACTTTCTATCGGCTTACTCTTACCCGCAGAGTTCAAGCGGCGTTTGCGAGGGCGTGCTTTCGCCCGAGGCCGCTACGTGCGGGCTGTCCACCGGCACCTTCCGCAGAGCGGGAAGGAGCGCGGACATCCTGTCCGCCTCGTCTTTCTAGATTTTGGAAGCGGACGGGGCCGTCCGCGCTCCTGGCGCGCTACATGAAGTAGTCGAAATTCTCCTCACGACTGACCCAGCGGCGCACCCGGAAGATGTGAGCGGGAACTTTTTCAGGATCGAGCTCGATGAAATTACGGCTGCCTTTCCAGAGATAACGGGCGTCGGTCAGCAGGTCGTGCACCTGGTAGGTATCCTCGGCGGTGAGCCCGAATTCCTCGATCGGCACGTGGATGAAGGAGTGGTGCGACTGGTGCGGATCGAGATTCACCGCGACGAGGATGAGGTTGTCACGCGCCGCCGTCATCTTGCCGTAGAAGAGCACGTTTTCGTTGTCCGCTTTATAAAAACGGAGGTTGTCGTATTCGTGCAGCGCCCGGTTGTCGCGGCGGATGTGGTTCAGGCGGGTGATGTAATCCTTGATGTTGCCCTTGGCATCCCAGTCGCGGCCTTTCCACTGATACTTCTCGGAGTCCAGATACTCCTCGCGCCCGGGGAGCGCGGCGTTCTCGCAGAGTTCGAAGCCGCTATACATACCCCACACCGAGGAAAGGGTGGTCGCCAGGACGGCCCGAATCATGAAAGCCGGCCGGCCGCCCGTTTGCAGAAAAAAGGGCAGAATGTCCGGCGTGTTCGGAAACAGATTGCCGGTGAAATATTCCCGCATCTCCGTCTGAGTCAGCTCGGTGAAATACTCCTGAAGCTCGGCCTTGAAATTGCGCCAGGTGAAATAGGTGTAGGACTGCTGGAAGCCAGCCTTGGCCAGGGCCTTCATCATTTTTGGCTTGGTAAAGGCTTCGGAGAGAAAAAGGGCGTCGGGATACTTCTCGCGCACGGTGCCGATGAGATATTCCCAGAAGGAAACCGGCTTGGTGTGCGGATTATCCACCCGGAAAATGCGCACGCGCTGTTCGCACCAAAACAGGATCACATCGGCCATTTCCTTCCAGAGCGCCTTCCAGTCGGCGCAGTGGAAGTTGAGCGGATAAACGTCCTGATATTTCTTCGGCGGGTTCTCGGCGTATTTGATCGTGCCGTCGGGGCGTTTGTAGAACCAGTCCGGATGCTGCTCGACATAGGGGTGATCGGGCGAGCAGTTGATGGCGAAGTCGAGCGCGAGTTCGAGGTCGCGCTCTTCCAGGCGGTCGATCAGCCAGGCCAGATCTTCGAGCGTGCCCAGCTCGGGCGCGACGTCTTTGTGGCCGCCGCCGTTCGGGCAGTCCTGGTGCCGGTTGCCGATGGCGTAGGGCACGCCCGGCTCTCCCGGCTCGCAAGCGACGGTATTGTTGGCGCCCTTGCGATTGCTGATGCCGATCGGATGAATCGGCGGGAAATAGATCACATCGAACCCCATGGCCTTGGCATCGTCGATCCGCGGCAGGCAGTCGCGGAAGGTGGAGCCGCTCTCGGCTTTTCCCTCCGCACAGCGTGGAAAAAATTCATACCAGGCGGCGTAGCGCGCTTTTTCGCGATCGACCTCGCAGCGCAGGTAGGGCTTGTATTCGCAGGACTGTGAACGGTCCGGGTAGGTCGCCATCAGCGCCTCCAGTTCGGTCCAGAATGCGATGTCGTTCACCTCGGCGGGCTCGGCTTTCCGGATTTGCTCGGCGATGGTTTTGAGCCGCCTGGCGTCCGCGCTGCGACCCGCTCGTTTGGCGGCGTCCGCCACCAGTTGCGCGCCTTCGAGGGTCTCGCTTTCCAGCTCGGTGATGCCGCCTTTGAATTTCGCTTCGAACTCATGCTGCCAGGAGAGAAACGTGTCCGTCCAGGCCTCGACGGTGTATTCGTGCGGCGCCAGGTCGAACAACGTCCCGGTGCCCGTCCAGCGGTCATTCTCCACCAGCGCCATCGGCGTCTCCTGCCAGTTCTTGCGGCCGAGGGGCCGCCACTTCAAGAGAGCGGCGACGATGTCATGGCCATCCTTGAAGACATCGGCTTCGACCACCAGATCTTCGCCGGCGATGCGTTTGACCGGATAGCGCCCTCCATCGACGATGGGGCGGATGTTTTCAATGATGGCGGTGACTCGTTTGGGTGTCATCAGGCTAAGATCGTGGGGGAGGGCCTTTTCTGCCGCAAGCCGGGAATCCCGGCGGCGAGAATTACCCGCGCCCGGCCCGCGCAAAACGAGCGGGCGCCCTACTCCGCCAGCCGGTCGAGCGTCGTGGCCAGTTCCGGCAGGTTGCCGAGTTTTTGCACCACTTCCCGCAGGGAGGCGAGGGCGACCGGGATGTGGGCGAGAAAATCCTCCCGCTGCCGGACGTGGCCGAGGAAACCATAGGCGCCCAGTGCCTGCATCAGACGCTGCAGAGCCGCCAGGGTGAAAATTTCCTCAAAGGCGTTGCTGACGTGGTGCCCGGCGTCGATGGCGGCCGCGGTGTAGTATTCGAAAAGCTCCCGCCGCTCCGCTTCCGCGAGACTGACGTAGGGATCGAAGAGCAGCGACGCCAGATCGTAGTGCGGAATACCGGGACGCACCCCCTGGAAGTCGATCAGGTGGGCATCGCCTTCGAAGAAAATGACGTTCTGCGACTGGAAATCGCGGTGAACCAGCGTGCGGGGCTGACGGGCGAGGCGACGGGCCGCGGCTTGCAAAGCGGGTGAGCCGCGCAGTTTTTCGATCTCCTCCGCCTCGACCTGAAAGTGCGTCCCCAGGCAGTGGCTCAGGAAGTAGCCCTGTTCCCAGCGATACATTTCCTCGGTGAACTCATTCTCGAGATGAAGGTCGTCCGGCACCAGCGAGAGATCCTTGCCGTGGAGGATGAGAAGTTGATCGAGGGTGCGGGTGTAGAGTGAACGTCGCTGATCCCAGCCTTCGTCGCGGTGGCTGTAGAGATCGTCCGCCCCCAGATCCTCCATCCAGATCAGGCCCTCGGCTTCATCGTGGTGATAGATGCTGGGCACCCGCACCTCGATGTCGTGGAGAAATTGGGCGATGCGGACGTAGTGCCGATTCTCCTGAAACTGCGCTCCATATTTGACCAGGATCATGCACGGGCCTTCCGGCATCCGCAGCCGGTAGAACGCGCGATCGGAGCCGCCCTTGAGCAGCGGCTCCATTTCGATCCGGGCGCCAGCTTCCGGGAAAAGGGCGCGGGTGCGTTCGAGGAGAAAGGTGGACATTATCAGAGGTCGGCTCCCGTGTGGACCCCGGCGACGCCGCGGGAGCCGGTCACGATACATCGGTCGAGCCTACTGTCACGCGCGATCTCCGCCCCCTCCCACACGATGGTGTCGCGCAAAATGACCCCCGCGCCCACGGTCGCTCCAGCCGCGATCACGCTCGCTCCTTCGATCCGGGCGTCGGGATGAACGCGGGCGTCGGGATGCACCCAGCCGGGCCACGGGGCGCCGTCCATCGCGACGGGCGTGTAGGCGAGATCGCCCGCCCGCG
>JBGTNO010000063.1:0-5665 GCA_041743065.1 Chthoniobacterales bacterium | reverse complement strand
GCCCGTTTCCCTGGCTGCTGGCCGCCGGGGCCGGCGTCTTCGTCCTTTTTGTGCTCGGGATTCTGGTGGCTCCTCTTTTCACCGGCAAAGTGCCCGGGCAGGAGAAGAACCGCGATCCCAAGCGCGCGGTCGCGGTGGCCCCCGCCGCTGAAGCGCCCGCTCCGGCGCCCCCCATGGAATCGGCCCCGACCGGGGAGGAGAAACTAGCCGCCGCGGTTCACCAGGCCGAAGCCTACGAGCGCGAGGGCAACTGGCTCGACGCCTTGGCGGCCTGCCTTTCCATCGTGCGGGAATATCCCGACTCCGAGGCGGGCCGGGTGCGGCTGGAGATGCTCCTGAAGAAACTCCGCTCCCCCGAGGTCAAGCTCAGCCGGGGCGATTTCCACGTCCTGCGCCCCAGCCTCGAGGCCGCCGCCAAGCTCAACGCCATTCCCGCCATGGTGCTGCTGGGGGAAAATCTGCGCGGGAGCGAGCCCCGGAAAGCCTTCGATTGGTATTGCAACGCCGCCGCCCTCGGCAGCACCGAAGCCTTCACCCAAGTCGGGCTGATGTATTCCAACGGCGCCGGCGTGCCGGTCGATCTGAGCAAGGCCGTCTGGTGGTTCCGGGAAGCCGCCCAGCGGCAAGACCCCGCCGGCATGGCCTGTCTCGGCGAATGCCACCTCAACGGCAAAGGCGTTCCCCGCGATCCCGCCGAAGCCGCCCGCATTCTGAAAAAAGCGGTGGCCCTGGACGATCCGCGCGCCATGAATCTGCTCGGCACCCTTTACCATCAGGGCCGAGGCGTGGAGCAAAATTTCCCCGAAGCGCTGCGCTTGTTTGATGAAGCGGCCAAACGCGGCCACCTGGACGCCCTAGGCAACCTCGGCGTGCTCTACATCAACGGCGACGGCGTCCCCCGCGATCTCATGAAAGCCGTCGATCTCTTCGCCGACGGCAGCCATCAGGGCGACGCCTACTGCATGTATCTTTACGCCCGCTGCCTCGAATCCGGGACCGGCGTCGCGCCCAACGAAGAAGAAGCCAGAACCTGGTATCAGAAATCCGCCGCCCTCGGCCATCCCGGCGCCCTCGCCTGGTGCCGCTCCAAAAGCGTCGCCATCCCGGCGGCTCCGACCGACTCGCCTCCCGCCGATTAGAGCGGAGAAGCCGGAGCCCTCACAGCCGGTCGCGGCGCGCGATGATCTGCTGTTCCTGCCGGAATTTCACGAGGCTGTTCTCCGGGGCGACGCCTCTCCACTGGGTGCCCGGATAAAGGATGGTTTCCCGGCCGACGACGCTGCCGGGACTGAGGACGGAATTGCAGCCCACTTCCACGTGGTCCCCGAGCAGAGCCCCGAACTTGCGCAGCCCGGTCGGCACGAGTCCGCCCGCGGTCGCGACGGTAATTTCGCCGCGATCGAGTTTCACATTGGAAAGAATCGCCCCGGCGCCGAGGTGGGCTTTGTAGCCGAGAATGGAGTCTCCTACGTAGCTGAAATGCGGCACCTGCGCTTCGTCGAACAGGATGCAGTTTTTGAATTCGCAGGAATTCCCGAGCACGGCTCCGTCGCCGACGACCACGTTTTCGCGGATGTAGCAGCCGTTGCGGATCTCACAGTTCTCGCCGATCCAGGCCGGGCCTTTGATCATGGCGCCATGCTCGATCACGGTGCCGCGTCCGACGAAGACGAGGTTGCTGATGAAGGGTTTGCCGACCAGTTTGCCTTCGATGCCAGGTTGGAGCCGGAACTGCAGGTAGCTGGCGATCTGCTTAAGCGCCTCCCAGGCGTTGGTGGTGCCTTCGAAAAGCGCTCGATGGCTGGTATGAGTGAGGTCGAGGTATTGGTCGGCGGGGAACATGGCGGGTTCAGGGGCTGGACTTGGTGAGGGTGAAGCCGGTCCTGGCATCTTTGACCGTCCAGCCGGTCGCGGCGATTTCGTCGCGAAGCTGGTCGCTGCGAGCCCAATCCTGGGCGAGGCGCGCGGCCTGGCGCCGCTCGGCCAGCGCGGTCACCTCCGCGGGAATCGTCTCCGCGTCGGGCTGGAGATCGAGCACAGGGTTGATCGAAGACCACCACGAGAGGAGGGCGGCGGCGGCACCTGGTGAGATTTCAGCGCGATCGAGCAAGGCATTGGTCTGGCGGATGGTATCGAAGAGGTGGCTGAGAGCGGCGGAGATGTTGAGGTCGTCGTCCAAGGCTTCGGCAAATCTGCCTTGGCTCTCGATCGAGAAGTCGGAGGGTGTCGCGCTCTCCGCGGTGCGGTGGAGTCGTTCGAGCCATTCGTCGATGCGGGTGAGCGTGCCGCGGGCGGCAGCGAGGCCGCCCATGGTAAAATTCAGCGGCAGCCGGTAATGCACGCTGATTAGGGCGTAGCGGATTTCGCGCCCGGTCCAGCCTTTCTCCAGCAAATCGCGCAGGATGAAGAAATTGCCGAGCGACTTCGACATCTTCTGACCATCGACGATCAGGTGGGCGCAATGCAGCCAGTAGCGGACGAAGGTTTCGCCGGTGCAGCCTTCGGACTGCGCGATCTCCGCCTCGTGATGCGGGAAAATATTATCCACCGCGCCGCAGTGAATATCGAGCCGAGGTCCGAGCAAGGCGGTGGCCATGGCGCTGCACTCGATGTGCCAGCCGGGACGTCCCCGCCCCCACGGGCTGTCCCAGGCCACCTCGCCATCCGGCTCGCTCCAGGCTTTCCAGAGCGCGAAATCGCCCATGTTTTCTTTCTCGTATTCGTCGCTCTGCACGCGGCCGCTGGGGCGCAGCTCGTCGAGATCAAGATGCGCGAGTTGCCCGTAAGCGGGAAAACTGCCGAGCCGGAAATAGACGGAGCCGTCCTCGGCCTGGTAAGCCTGGTTTTGGGCGATGAGCTGCGTGATCATGGCGATCATGCGTTCGATGTGTGGCGGCTCCGTGGCGGCGGGGAACCGATAGTCGCGCCGAATGCGCAGCGTGCCGAGATCGGCCTGGAAAGCTGCTTTGAAGCGCGCGGTGAAGGTCGCCAGTGGCTCGCCCGCTTCGCGCGAGCCGCGAATGGTCTTGTCGTCCACGTCGGTGAGGTTCATCACGCGATCGACCTCGAAGCCGCGGAATTCGAGATGCCGCTGGAGTAGATCCTCGAAGATGTAAGCTCGGAAATTTCCGATGTGAGCGTAGTTGTAAACGGTCGGCCCGCAGGTGTACATCCGCACTTTCGGCGGATCGATCGGGGTGAACTCCTCCAGCTCGCGGCTGTAAGTATTGAGCAAACGCAAGCTCATGCGCGTAAGACTTCGACCGAGGCGACGGCGAGTGCGGCGATGCCTTCTCCACGCCCGACGAAGCCCATAGTCTCGTTGGTGGTGGCTTTGAGGCCGATGGCCCCGATCGGAAGCGAGAGGGCCTCGGCCAAGCGGGCGCGCATGGCGGCGAGGTGCGGGCCAATCTTCGGCGCCTCCGCGATCAGGGTGGCGTCGATATTGATCAAACCAGCTCCGCGGTCATGGCAAAGCTCGAGGGTGCGACGCAGAATCTCCAGGCTGCTGATCCCGCGGATGGATTCGTCGGTGTTAGGAAAATGATGGCCGATATCGGACTCGCCGATCGCTCCGAGGACAGCGTCGGCGATGGCGTGGCTGAGGACGTCCGCATCCGAGTGCCCCTCGAGGCCCCGCGGGTGAGGAAGGGTGACGCCGCCCAGGACGAGGGCGCGACCTTCGGCGAACTGATGCGCATCGTAGCCAATGCCGGACCGGAAGACGGTGTCGGATCTCATGAAAGTTCGAGATCGATATTTCCGCTGGAAGCAATCACGGCGATCTTGTCGGGATGGCTGTCGGCGGGGCGGGTCTCCACTTTTCCGCCCGCCATCTCGATGAGGAGCTGGCCGGCGGCGATGTCCCAGAGGCTGACGGCGGATTCGATGTAAGCATCCAGGCGGCCGCACGAAATGTAGGCGAGGTCGAGCGCGGCGCTGCCCATCATGCGGCACTTGCGCACGCGCCCGACCATCCTTTCGAGCAGGGGGAGGCCGAGGTCGATGGCGGTCTGGGACTTGGCGAAACCCACCGTGACGATGGCGTCCTTGAGCTGCGAGCGCGCGCTCACCTGACAGGGAACGCCGTTGAGGGTGGGGGTGCCGCCGCGTTCCACCCGCCAAAGTTCGTCGCGCATCGGATCGTAGATGACACCGAGTTGCATCGCGCCCGCGTGGCGCAGGGCGATGGAGACGCAGAAATGGGGGATGCCGTAGAAGTAATTCACGGTGCCGTCGATGGGATCGACGATCCATTGGAACTCGCTCGCCTGATTTCCGGCGAGGCCTTCTTCGCCGTAAATGGCGTGATGGGGAAAACGGTCGAGGATCAGGTCTTCGATCAGCTTCTGCGAACGGACATCGAGTTCCAGCTTGATGTCGTGGGCCTCGAAGGCGTCCACGTTTTTGGGGGAGCGAAAATTATCGCGCAGGAGCTGACCCGCGGCCTGGGCGGCATCGAGGGCGGTCTGGAGATGGTCGGACATATTGGGCAAAGCGGTGGGCTTTTGTTTTCGGGGATTCGCCGGGAACACTCAAGGCGCAACCGTGTTGATCGTACCCACGGGGGGCGCCGTTTCTTTTCCGTGAGGGAAGGCCTCATCCTGAGGCCGCCCCTTTAAAAGCAAAGCGGGAGGAGAAATGAATTTCTCCTCCCGCTTCGGTAAGCCGATCCGGAAACCGGACAGGGTGGTTTATTTTTTGGCTTTGGCTTTGGCTGCTTTCTTGGCTGGAGCTTTCGCAACGGCTTTTTTGGCCGGAGCTTTGGCGGCAGCTTTTTTGGCAGGCGCCTTTTTGGCGGGCGCTTTTTTGGCGGGCGCCTTTTTCGCAACGGTCTTCTTCGCGGCTGGCTTGGCAGCAGCTTTCTTCACCGCCGTTTTCTTGGCGGGAGCTTTTTTGGCCGGAGCTTTTTTGGCAGTCGTTTTAGCGGCAGCCTTCTTTGCAGGGGCTTTTTTCGCTGGCATCAATAATCCCCCCTTTCAATCCGCAGTGGCGGAGGACAATAAAGTGTTTGATCAGCATCGATCTATCTTTGGTGGTAGTGGAACACTGGGTTCCGCGTCAAATGTTATTTGCGATGCGCTGCACCTCGGCCACGATCCGGCGGCCGATATCCGCCTTCGAGGCGCGCGCCATTTCCCGCGCCGCTCCCGTGCGGAAATAAAGTGTGACAATGTTGTCATCCCGATCGAAGCCTGTGTCGGAGAGGCTCACGTCGTTCGCGACCACGAAATCACATTGTTTAACAGAAAGCTTTCGCTTTGCGCGCTCGGCCAGATTTTCCGTCTCCGCCGCGAAGCCGACCACGATGAAATTTTTTTTCGGCCGGACGAGAGATTGGAGGATGTCGCGTGTGGGTGAAAGCTCCAGGACGGGCGCGCCGCGCTCTTTCTTCAGCTTCCGCGGGGCGGGTCGCGCGGGCGTGAAGTCGGCGACGGCGGCGGCCATGATCAGCGCATCGGCTTCGGCGATGGCGGCCTGCACGGCCTCGTGCATTTCCGCGGCGGTCACGATGTGCCTCATCTCCGCGCCGTCGATGGGCGGCAGACAAACGGGACCGCTGATCAAAGTGGTGCGGTGTCCGCCGGCGATGGCGGCGGCGGCGATGGCGTAACCCATCCGGCCCGAGGAGCGGTTGCTGAGGTAGCGCACGGGATCGATCGGC
>JBGTNO010000062.1:0-19030 GCA_041743065.1 Chthoniobacterales bacterium | reverse complement strand
GTTTCGTTGCTCAAGAAACTGCCCGCTCCGAAGTTCGACCAGACGGTCACGATTTCCTTTCGGCTCGGGGTGGATCCCCGCCAGTCCGATCAGATGGTGCGCGGCACCTGCCCGCTGCCGAATGGCAGCGGCAAAAATGTCCGCGTGCTCGTCTTCGCGGAAGGCCAGCCGGCTGACGCGGCCACGGCCGCGGGCGCTGAGTTCGTGGGTTTCGAAGATCTTGTCAAGAAGTGCAAAGAAGGTTTCCAGGATTTCGATGTGGCCATCGCCACTCCGGCCGCCATGGCTGAGGTCCGGAAGCTCGGTAAGGTGCTCGGCCCTCGTGGTCTGATGCCGAATCCGAAGACCGGCACGGTGACCGATGACACGGCTGCCGCGGTGAAAGCTGTAAAGGCTGGCCGAGTCGAGTTTAAGCTGGATAAGAACGGCAACATCTCGGTGCCCGTCGGCAAAGCTTCCTTCGAAGAAAAGGACCTGGTTGAAAACGGTGTGGCCGTGATCGAAGCCGTCACGAAAGCCAAGCCCTCCAGCGCCAAGGGCACTTACATTCACAATGTGACACTCACCGCCACCATGTCGCCCGGCATGGTCATTGACGCGTCTCCTTACCTGAAGCCCTGATTTTTTCCCATGCGCCCCGAAAAATCTTCCATCGTCGATGATCTGAGCGCGAAGCTGAACGCCTCGCCATTCCTCTTCGTCACCGACTACACCGGCCTGAAGGTCGAGCAATTTAGTGAACTGCGGAACCGGCTGGCCGAGGCGGGAGCCCAGTGCCACGTCGTCAAAAACACTTTCCTGCGCCGCGCCGTGAGCGATGCCGGGCTGCCGGACGTGGGCGATGTGCTCACCGGTCAGACCGCGATCGTGACCGGCGAGAGCGATGTCGCCGCCGCCGCCAAGGTGGTCAAGGTGTTCGCCAAGGAGTTTAAGCAGCCGACCGTCCGGGCAGGCGTGATCGACAATGCGCTGGTCTCGGCCGAGCAGGTCGATGCCATCGCCGATCTGCCGAGCCGCGAAATCCTGCTCGCCACTTTCCTGGGAGTGCTGCAGGCGCCCGCGTCGAAACTGGTCCGCACGCTCAACGAGCCGGGCGCTTCGCTGGCCCGTCTTCTCCAGGCCAGGATCGATGCCGAGACCGGCTCCGCCGCCGCGTAAATATTTCACCCTAACCGAAAGATTTCGCGTGCGGGTTTCGGCTCGGCACGCGGGAACAAACCAACCAAAAACAAATGGTTCCTCGTCGTGCCTGAGGTCATCAGGCATTAAATGATCCGCAGCCGCGGACCGCGACGATACCGCAGAAAGACAACATGGCAGATACATCAACACTAGTGGATCAGCTCAGCGGCCTCACCGTCCTCGAGGTGGCCGACCTGGTAAAACAACTTGAAGATAAATGGGGCGTCAGCGCTGCCGCGCCGGTGGCCGTGGCCGCAGCCGGTGGAGCCGCTGCTGGAGCCGAGCCCGCGGAAGAGAAGACCGCGTTTGACGTGATCCTGACCGAAATTGGCGGCAACAAGATTGGCGTCATTAAAGAAGTCCGCGCCGCCGTGGCGGGTCTGGGACTGGCCGACGCCAAGGCGCTGGTCGAGAGCGCGCCCAAGCCCATCAAGGAAGGCGTGACCAAGGAGGAAGCCGAAGAGATCAAGAAAAAGATCGAAGCGGCGGGCGCCAAGGTCGAGATCAAGTAGTCCTCCACGTCGGAAGAGCGCCGGTCGCGATTCGCGGCCGGCGCTCTCTCCCGGCGAGGGGTTCCTCCGATATAGGTCTTATAGGTCGTATGCGGCCTATAGGACCTATGGCTTCCCCGGCAGGCGCGATGGCTTGTCATACATTTTTGGAAAAAATAGTTGCGGAGATCGCCTTCCTGATTATTCTTTCCGGCTCACGATTTTCCGCAGGTTTTACCACCACACCTGAAACAGTCCGATAATTAAGTTTTCCCAAGGGACGGTTGCGCTGCTTTTCCCGAGTGGCGCCGCCGCCCCTTTTTGTGTCCCCGGTCGTTGCGGCCTTCGAGGGTGGTCTCGAAGTTCAGTGGCGGCGGCGGCGCACCCAGCCAGACACCAGTAAGAGAGTAAGATCATGACCAAGCGCATCCATTTCGGAAAAATCAAAGAAGCGGCCGAGCCCCCCAATCTGATTGAGGTTCAAGTCGATTCCTACTTCGATTTCCTGCAGCAAGGCGTGCCTGCCTCGAAGCGGAAAGATGTCGGATTGCAGTCCGTTTTCAAGGAAGTTTTTCCGATCGAGAGTTACGACGAAAAGGTGGTCCTCGATTTCGCCAGCTACGAGATCGGCACGCCGAAACTGAGCGCGCTCGATTGCCAGCGGGAAGGAGAGACGTTCTCCGCGCCGCTGCACGTGACTTTCCAGCTCAAGGAAGAAAAGGGCGTGAAGGAGGAGAAGGTTTACATGGGCGAGATCCCGCTGATGACGCCGCAGGGCACTTTCGTGGTGAACGGCGCCGAGCGGGTGGTCGTCTCGCAGCTGCATCGTTCGCCGGGCATCTGCTTCGAGTCCTCGATCCATCTGAATGGGAAGGTGCTCTACAGTTTCCGCATCATTCCTGATCGCGGGTCCTGGCTGGAGGTGCAGTTCGACACGAACGACCTGCTTTACATCTATCTTGATCGCCGCAAACGTCGCCGGAAGTTCCTTGCGACCACTTTCCTGCGCGCGCTCGGTCACGGTTCCGACGAGGAAATCGTGCAGCTTTTCTACAAGATCGAGAAGCTCAAGCTCAGCTCGAAACTGGAGGAGGAGGAACTCGCCACCAAAGTGCTCGTGCAGGACGTGCTCGACGGCGAGATCACGGTGGCGCGGGCTTTCGAGCCGCTGACCACCGCCACGGTGAACGCCATCCAGGCGCTCGGGGTGGACGAGGTGAAAGTCGTCGATACGAAGGAAGACGACACCATCATCAAGAGCCTGAAGAAAGATCCGGCCCATGATGAAGAGGAAGCGCTCAAGGATATTTACCGCCGTCTGCGCCCGGGTGATCCTCCCACGGTGGCGAACGCGCGCGGACTGCTGAAGCGTCTCTTTTTCGATCCCAAAAAATACGATCTCGGGCGCGTCGGTCGCTACAAGATCAATCAGAAACTCGGCATCGAGACGGACATGGCTGAGCGGGTGATGACCCGCGAGGATTTCATCGCCGCGATGAAATATCTCATCTCGTTGCGCCGCGGCGAGGGCACCTTGGATGATATCGATCACCTCGGCAGCCGCCGCGTGCGGACGGTCGGTGAACTTCTGGCCAATCAGTGCCGCGTGGGCCTTGCCCGCACGGAGCGTCTGGTCAAGGAGCGCATGACGTTGTTCGACGTGAATATCGAGGGCATGACGCCACAGAAGCTGATCAATCCGAAGGCGCTCAGCGCAGTTATCCGGGATTTCTTCGGTCGCTCGCAGCTCTCGCAGTTCATGGATCAGACCAATCCGCTGGCGGAACTGACCCATAAGCGCCGCCTGTCAGCCCTCGGACCAGGCGGTCTGAGCCGCGATCGCGCCGGCTTCGAAGTGCGCGACGTGCATCCCTCGCATTACGGCCGCATCTGTCCGATCGAGACGCCGGAAGGCCCGAACATCGGTCTGATCAGCTCGATGTCCACCTTTGCCCGGATCAATGATTTCGGTTTCATCGAGACGCCTTATCGCAAGGTCGAGGAAGGTCGTGTGACCGACAAGATCGATTATCTGACCGGTGATCAGGAGGAGAATTATCTCGTCGCGCAGGCCAACGCCCCGCTCGACGACAAGGGTAATTTCGTCAACGAGAAGGTCGCGATCCGTTTCCGCGGGGATTTCCTCGAAGTCGAGAAAGAGAAGGTCCACTACATGGACATCTCGCCGAAGCAGCTTGTCTCGGTGGCGGCGGGTCTGATCCCGTTCCTCGAGCACGATGACGCGAATCGCGCGCTGATGGGCTCGAACATGCAGCGCCAGGGCGTGCCGCTCCTCGTGAGCGAGGCGCCGCTCGTCGGCACCGGCATGGAAGGCAAAGTGGCCCGCGATTCCCGCGCGGTCATCGTTTCCGAGTCGAACGGCAAGATCGCTTCCGTGACGGCCGAGCAGATCGTGGTCACGAAAGACGGCCACCTGCCTGAATCGAAAAAGAAGCTGAGGACGATCCCGGAAGACGGCATCTACGTTTATGAGCTGCGGAAGTTCATGCGCTCGAACGCCGGCACCTGTGTCAATCAGCGTCCGATTGTTTCGAAAGGGCAGGCGGTCAAGACCGGCGATGTCCTCGCGGACGGACCGAACACCGACCAGGGCGAACTCGCCCTCGGCCGGAACGTGCTGGTCGCGTTCATGCCTTGGAACGGCTACAACTTCGAGGATGCCATCATGATATCCGAGAAGGTGGTGAAAGAGGATATCTACACCTCGATCCACATCGACGAATTCGAGATCGGCGCCCGGGACACCAAGCTGGGGCCGGAAGAAATCACGCGGGATATCCCGAACGTGAGCGAAGAAGCGCTGCGCAACCTCGGCCCCGACGGCGTCATCCGCATCGGCGCCGAAGTGAAGCCCGGCGACATCCTGGTCGGGAAGATCACGCCGAAATCCGAGACTGAACTGGCTCCGGAAGAGCGCCTGCTGCGCGCCATCTTCGGCGAAAAAGCGGCTGACGTGAAAGACACCTCGCTGACCGTGCCCTCCGGCACTTACGGCATCGTGATGGACGTGAAAGTGTCCTCGCGAAAAGAAATTTCGCGTCAGAAGCTCACCCCGACCGAAACCAAGCGTCAGACCAAGCAGATCGAGGAGGAGCACAAGAAGAAGCGCGAAGAGCTGCACGAGCAGTTGACCGAAGCGCTCTCGAACATCCTGCTTGGCGAGAAGATCCCGCTCGACGTGGTCAACGGCGAGACCGGTGAGATCATCATCCCCGCCAATCGCAAGATCACCAAGACCCTGCTGCGCAAGCTGGCCGGAGTTTACGAGCACATCGACATCGATCCGAGCCCGATTCGCAACAAGATCCGCGAGATCATTTCGCAGTTCGAGAGCAAGTTTGCCGACATCGATCTGGAGAAAGACCGCGCGCTCGACCGCGTGGAAAGCGGCGACGATGTCGATCCCGGCATCATTAAGCAGGTCAAGGTTTACATCGCCAGCAAGCGCAAGCTGAGCGTCGGCGACAAAATGGCGGGGCGCCACGGCAACAAGGGCGTGGTCGCCAAGATCGTCCCCGAGGAAGACATGCCGTTCCTGGCGGACGGAACGCCCGTCGAGATCTGCCTCAACCCGCTCGGCGTGCCCAGTCGTATGAACGTCGGCCAGGTGCTGGAGACTCACCTTGGCGTCGCGGCAAAGGCGCTCGGCTTCACGGTGGCGACCCCGGTGTTCGACGGTATCACCGAGGAGAAAATCCAGGAATATCTTCGCGAAGCGCAGAAGGTGGAGGGCTTTACCTGGACCAATGAAACCGGCAAATCGAAGCTTTGGGATGGGCGCACGGGCGACCCATTCGATCAGGAGGTCGTGGTTGGCTACATCTACATGCTGAAGCTGGGTCACCTCGTGGCGGATAAGATCCATGCCCGCGCGGTGGGACCTTACTCGCTCGTCACCCAGCAGCCGCTCGGCGGCAAAGCGCAGTATGGGGGGCAGCGATTCGGAGAGATGGAAGTGTGGGCACTCGAAGCCTACGGCGCGGCTTACACCCTGCAGGAACTCCTGACCGTGAAGTCCGACGACGTGCAGGGACGGACCCGCATCTACGAGTCGATCGTCAAAGGCGACAACTCACTCGAAGCCGGCACGCCGGAATCCTTCAATGTGTTAATCAAGGAAATGCAGAGCCTCGGTCTGGATGTGAAAGTCGGCGGACGCAGTCCGCAGTTGGTGGAGGGCATCATCTAGCCGAAGCCTCGCTTCGCCTTCTTGCTCTTGCTCTTAATCCTGCTCTTGCTCCCTCAATGACCCTGTATTTCGACCACGAAAAGCTGAAAATCTATCAGGCTTCCATCCGCTTCGTCGTCTTGGCAGACGAGCTATTGAGTCGTCCTCTGGGCAAGGGCGCAGTCCTCGATCAGTTGGACCGCGCATCGACTAGCATTCCGCTGAATATCGCGGAGGGGAACGGCAAGAGTTCGTCCCGCGACCGTTGCCGGTTTTTCGAGATCGCGCGCGGGTCCGCTTTGGAATGCGCGACGTGCCTCGACGTGCTGGTCGCGAAACGAAGGATTGAGGAGAGCGAAATTGCGGCGGGGAAGGAACTCCTCAGCGAGATCGTAAAGATGCTGGTGGGGCTGATGAAGAGCGTGTCAGATAGATTTCAGGAGGAACCGGCGGCTTACCGGGCGGGGACAGAGCAAGATTAAGAGCAAGAGCAAGAGCAAGAATTTGAGTCAGTAACTAGATAGAAAGATTATTTTATATGAACGAACCAAACATCCGCGAAATTCTGGGCGAAGAGCGCAGCATCGGTTTCGATCAGGTCGGCATCACGGTGGCCGCGCCGGACACCGTCCGCTCTTGGAGCAACGGCGAGGTCAAGAATCCCGAGACCATCAACTACCGGACGTTCAAGCCCGAAAAGGGCGGTCTTTTCTGCGAGCGCATCTTCGGTCCCACCCGGGATTGGGAATGCTCCTGCGGCAAATATAAGCGGATCAAACATAAAGGCGTCATTTGCGATCGTTGCGGCGTCGAAGTGACGCTGAGCCGGGTGCGCCGTGAGCGCATGGGCCACATCGAACTGGCCGTGCCCGTCTCGCACATCTGGTTTTACAAGTGCATGCCTTCCCGCATCGGCCTCATGCTCGATATGAGCAGCCGCCAGCTCGAGCGCGTCATTTATTACGAGGATTACATCGTCACCGATCCGGGGCAGACTCCGCTGCAGCGCTGCCAGCTCCTCACGGAGATGGAGTATCGCGAAGCCGAGGAACAATACGGCGAGACTTTCACCGCCGGCATGGGCGCGGAAGGCATCAAGACCCTTCTCACCCAGACCGACCTCGCTTCGCTGATCAAGGAACTCGAAGAAGCGATGGGCAATACCCGGAGCAAGCAGGTGCGCAAAAAACTGGCCAAACGGCTCAAGCTGACCCAGGGGTTCGCCAGCTCGCAGACGCGTCCCGAGTGGATGATTCTGGAAGTGCTGCCCGTCATCCCGCCCGATCTGCGCCCGCTGGTGCCGCTGGAGGGGGGACGTTTCGCGACTTCCGATCTGAACGATCTTTATCGCCGTGTCATCAACCGGAACAACCGGTTGAAAAACTTGCTCCAGCTCAAGACTCCGGACGTCATCATCCGCAACGAGAAGCGAATGCTGCAGGAAGCGGTTGACGCTTTGTTCGACAACGGTCGGCACGGTCGCGCCGTCACTGGTGCCGGCAATCGCCCGCTCAAGTCCCTCAGCGACATGCTCAAGGGCAAGGGGGGTCGCTTCCGTCAGAACTTGCTCGGCAAACGCGTGGACTATTCCGGTCGTTCGGTCATCGTGATCGGGCCGGAACTGAAGCTGAACCAGTGCGGTCTGCCGAAAAAAATGGCGCTCGTGCTGTTCGAGCCTTTCATCATTCGCCGCCTCAAGGAACTCGGCTACGTGCACACCGTGCGCAGCGCCAAGAAACTGATCGAGCGTCAGACGCCCGAAGTGTGGGACATCCTCGACGAGGTGACCAAGGGGCATCCCATCATGCTCAACCGCGCGCCGACGTTGCACCGCTTGTCGATCCAGGCCTTCGAGCCGATCCTCATCGAGGGTGAAGCCATCCGCGTGCACCCGCTCGTCTGCACGGCCTACAACGCCGATTTCGACGGCGATCAGATGGCCGTCCATGTGCCGCTCTCGGTCGAGGCTCAGATGGAGACGCGCATGCTCATGCTCGCGCCGAACAACATCTTCTCGCCCTCGAGCGGCAAGCCGATCACCACGCCTTCGCAGGACATCACGCTTGGCTGTTACTATCTCACCCAGACCCCGCGCAAGGGAAAGGGCATGACGCAGAAAGACACGGACCGCATGGCGCTCTTTGCGGACGAGTCCGAGGTCGAGTTCGCCCTCTCCGAAGGGACCATGAAACTGCACGACAGAATCCGTTTCAAAAATCCCGATAAAGGCAAGATCACGAACTACGGCGACCCCGAGCCCGTGGTGATCGAGACCACCGTCGGACGGGTGATTTTTAACGCGATTTGGCCGGCCGGTCTCGGATTCTTCAACAAAACGGCTGGCAAAAAGCAGCTCGGCGACATCATCTGGCGCTGCTATCAGGTGTCGGGCCAGGATCAGACGGTCGAAGCTCTCGATCGCTTGAAAACGCTCGGTTTTCACTATGCGACTCGCGCCGGTATCTCCATCGGTATTGTCGATATGATCATTCCGGTGGAGAAGAAGATCGAGCTCGACCGCGCCTACAAAGAGGCAGCCAAAGTCGAGAAGCAGTATCGCAGCGGTATCATCACCGACGGCGAGCGCTACAATAAGATCATCGATATCTGGACCCATGCGGGTGAGGAGATCTCGAACGTCATGTTCCGCACCCTCGAGCATAACGAGGGCCGCCAAGAGCTGAATCCGGTGTATCTCATGGTTGATTCCGGGGCTCGTGGTAACCGCCAGCAGGTCAAGCAGTTGGCTGGTATGCGCGGTCTGATGGCTCGTCCTTCCGGCGAGATTATCGAGCGGCCGATCACCTCGAACTTCCGCGAGGGCCTGAACGTGATGGAGTATTTCATCTCGACCCACGGCGCCCGCAAAGGCCTGGCCGATACCGCGCTCAAGACCGCCGATTCCGGTTACCTCACCCGCAAGCTCGTCGATGCCGCGCAGGACGTCATCATTAACGAACCCGATTGCGGCACGGTGAACGGTATTGTTGTCCGTCCGATCTATGAGGGCGACGAGGAAGTCGTCGATCTTAGCCAGCGCATCATCGGTCGCACCAGTTGCGAGACGCTGGTCGATCCCGTCACCAAGAAAAAAGTGGTGCAGGCCAATGTCATCATCGACGAAATCATGGCCGCCGCCATCGAGAAGCTCGGCGTCGAGCAGCTCAAGATTCGCTCCGTGCTCACCTGCGAGTCCGGCCGCGGCGTCTGCGCCAAGTGCTACGGGCGCAATCTGGCCAACGGCCTGGAAGTGAAGCTGGGCGAGGCGGTCGGCATCATCGCCGCGCAGTCCATCGGCGAGCCCGGCACTCAGTTGACCATGCGGACGTTCCACGTCGGCGGCACCGCTTCGCAGACCTTCAAGCAGCCCATCATCAAGGCCAAGAACGACGGTGTGCTTCGGTTCAACGATCTCCGTGTCGTGCAGGGCCTCGACGGCAACTGGATCGCGCTCAACAAGAACGGCTCGATCAGCATTCTCGCCGGGGACGGCCGCGAGCTCGAGCGCTACAACATGGTCGTCGGCTCCGTCATTTCGCAGGCCGACGGCGGGAAGGTGAAAAAAGGCGAAGCCTTCGTGCAGTGGGATCCCTACAACGTGCCGATTCTCACCGAGAAAACCGGTAAGATGGAATTCCGCGACATGATCCAGGGCGTCACCATCAAGCGCCAGGTCGATGAGGCCACCGGCGTCATGGGCACCGTGGTCATCGAGCACAAAGAGGATCTCCACCCGCAGGTCGTCATCATCGGCGACGGCGGCGATGTCCTCGCCAGCTATTCCATTCCCGCCGGTGCCAACGTCATCGTGGAAGAAGGCAAGAAGGTCCAGGCCGGCGCCCTGCTCGCCAAGACGCCGCGGAAAGCCTCCAAGACCAAGGACATCACCGGCGGTCTGCCGCGGGTGGCCGAACTCTTCGAGGCGCGCCGTCCGAAAGACGCTTCCGAGATCGCCCGCATCGACGGCACCGTCGATATCGGCGGCACCTCGCGCGGCAAACGCCGCCTCATCGTCAAGGATGTCGAGACCGGCGCCGAGGAAGAGCACCTCATCCCGATGAACAAACACATCATCGTTTTCAAAGGCGATCATGTGGAGAAAGGCCAGCAGCTCACCGAAGGCCCCGTCGTCCCCCACGAGATCCTCGATGTCTGCGGACCGCAGGACCTCCAGGAACATCTGGTCAACGAAGTGCAGGAAGTCTATCGCCTCCAGGGTGTGGAAATTAACGACAAGCACATCGAGATCATCGTCCGTCAGATGCTGCGCAAGGTGAAAATCACCGATCCCGGCGACACCAGTCTGCTCTGGGGCGATCAGATCGACCGCCTCGAATTCGAAAAAGAGAATCGCGCCGTCGTCGAGAAAGGCGGAAAAGCCGCCGAGGCGAGCCCGGTCCTGCTGGGCATCACCAAAGCCTCGCTCGAGACCGACAGCTTCATCTCCGCCGCCTCGTTCCAGGACACCACCCGTGTCCTCACCGAAGCAGCCACCCTCGGCAAGATCGATTACCTGCGCGGCTTCAAGGAAAACGTCATCATGGGTCACCTCATCCCGGCCGGCACCGGTTTCGGAGAGCACCGCAGCATGAAGGTTGTGCCCTTGGCCGAGCCCCTCCCGTTCGACGACGAAGAGGAGACCATGGAGGTCGAGCAAATTCTCGGCTAACGGTTTTCCGTTCCCTAAAATCAATCGACAGCCGGACGGGAAACCGTCCGGCTGTTTTGCGGAGACGAGGCCATCGAAGATCAAGTTTTTGACCGCCGCCAGATTTGTCTCGTCGAGCGTGATCTCCATCAGAATGTAAACCGAGGACCGTGAACGATTTGCCGGGCACTTCCATGAGAGCCGCGGCGTCGGCTCGCCCCTCAGCGCACCCTATCGGAAATGGGCGAGTCCCGCCCCGCTCGACATTGGCGGGATCAGTTGAGGAAATGCAGTGGGCGGCGTTCCGACATTTTCTGACCGGTGACGGATTCGGGATAGGATCTGGCTCGGTCGTGCCGTTCGTATTGGGCTCGGCTCACGCACCCGCCCAGCAGGAAGACCGCAGGGAGGCAGAGAGATAAGAGGGAGCGCATGAGTTTCACCAAGCAGGAGGTCGCGGCTGCGACGAGCGTTGGTCGTTTGACAAAGTGGGCGAAGGCTGGTGAGTTGCGCGCGTGATCAAGGAACAATTACAAAGCTGGCACGCATGGAGTCAGATCGTGGTCTGGCAGGAATTTCGAGTGGGGTCGGTGGCGGCGGCGGCCGCTCTGGTGCTGGTGATGCTGGCCCTGGTTTACCTGATCGTGCGGGTCATCGGCCGGCGGGTGGGAAGCTTGCGAGAGCCGGAAGTGGGCGGAGCCTGGTCGCTGGTAATCGCCGCGACGGCCAAACCGGCGGGCTTGGCGGTGCTGGGTGGGGGCCTCTATCTGGCGGCGCAGGTGCTGACGCAAGGGCTGGAGGAAACCGGCGTGGTGGAGGCACTGCTCTCGGGCGCGGGGGCGCTGGCGCAGCTGACGGCGATCGTGGCGGTCTTCTGGATGGTTTTCCGCGGGATCGTGGCGTTCGAGAAGCTCCTCCAGCAGTGGGCGGTGAAAACGAGCAGCCTGCTGGACGATGTGCTGATCCCCGTGATCGCGCGGGCGCTCCGCCTGGTGCTGCCCGTCCTGCTGCTGCTCGTGCTGATGCCGCTCTACGCGCTGCCGGAGGTGGTCGATGCCTTTCTCCAGAAGCTGATCGCCGTTTTCATCGTCGGAGCGATCGGCTATCTGGTCATCCGGATCGTCAACAGCATCCAGGCCGCCGTGCTCCAGCACAACTCGCTGGAGGGGGACAACAACCTGCGCGCGCGCACGATCTACACCCAGATCTTCCTGCTCCGGAAGATTATCGTCGTCCTCACGGTGATCCTGACTTCGGGCTGCATCCTGATGCTTTTCGATCCGGTCCGGCAGCTCGGCACCAGCATCCTGGCTTCGGCGGGGATCGCGGGCATCATCATCGGGCTGGCGGCGCAGAAGACGCTGGGCAATCTGCTGGCCGGCATCCAGATCGCGCTGACCCAGCCGATCCGCATCGACGACGTGGTCATCGTGGACGGCGAATGGGGCCGGATCGAGGAAATCACCCTCACCTACGTGGTCGTGCGGATCTGGGATCTGCGGCGGCTGGTGGTCCCGATCAATTTTTTCATCGAAAACACGTTCCAGAACTGGACCCGGCACTCGGCGAATGTGCTGGCGACCGTCTTTCTGCACGTGGATCACTCCATGCCGGTCGCGGCCGTCCGGGAGGAATTCGAGCGTCTGCTCAGGGCGCATCCGCTCTGGGACGGCGAGTGCTGCAAGCTGCATGTCACGGACTGCAACCGGGACACAGTCGAGCTGCGGTGTCTGGGGAGCGCGGCCAGCGCCAGCCAGGCGTGGGATCTCCGGTGCGAGCTGAGGGAGAAGCTGCTGGCATTTCTTCAGGAGAAATATCCGGGGCATCTGCCGCGGATTCGCTCGGCCCGCGTGGGAGGATCGCAAGCGGACCTTTTGCCGGGAAGGCGGGTGGAGGAGTGAGAGGCGGAGCGGTTTGAGGATGCTCCGCGCTGGTACGGCTGCTGCTACGGTCAGATTTATGCGGAATTTATGGAAAACGCTTCTAATCGTGTTACTGGCCGGAGCTGGCCAAGTAAAAGCACAGCCGGTCCACAGCTGGATCTTGGTGAGTGTGCCCGATCAGGAACTGATGCTGGTCCAGAGTGGCACCGCGACCAAGCGCTACAAAATCTCCACCTCCCGCTTCGGAGTCGGCGATGCCCACAACAGCTACCGCACGCCGCTGGGCACGATGGAAGTGGCCCAGAAAATCGGAGCAAATGCGCCGATGGGCGCCGTCTTCAAAGGCCGCCGGTTCACCGGAGAAATTCTTCGCCCCAATGCGGCGGGGCGCGACCCGATCGTGACGCGGATTCTCTGGCTGCGCGGGCTGCAGGAGGAGAACCGAAATGCCTTTGAACGAGGAATTTACATTCATGGAACGCCGGTCGAAAAAATGATCGGGCGCCCGGCCAGCTACGGCTGCATCCGGATGCGTTCGCGGGATGTGGCGGACCTGTTTAACCGGGTCCCGGTGGGCACGAAGCTGAAGGTGACGGGATCGAGTCTGAAGCGGGCTTATAGGACGCTGACGGCGGACCTGCGGCACGGTCGGCAGGAGAGCTGAAGCTCGTTTGAAGTTTTTTCGGGATAAGGGCGAGGGCCTTCCGGACTGTATCTTTCGCGGTTTGAGGCAGTTGGATACTCAGGAAGATCGCTGCCCCACCTCCGGACAACAAATTTTGTCGATTTTTGTTGCTTGCCCCTATCTGTTGTGGTTTCATTTACCGACTGGCCCCACATGGTGTGGTTGTTCCCTTTGAATTCACAGGATACTCAAAGGTTATGCCCAAGCAATTCCATCGCGGAAGGGGTCTGTTCATCGTTAAAAAACGCCCACCATCTACACTCTGCTGCCATGATCAAACTCAAATCCGGCGTCCGTGCCTCTCAGCTCAAGTCCGCCACCCGCTCCGCTCGTCCCGCCAAGCCGCGGCGCAAGGGTCTCAAATTTACCCGCACTTTCAGCACGGAAGGCGTGAGTCCGTTCGATCAGGTCAAATGGGAGAAACGCACCGCCGAGATCACCGACGACAGCGGTAAGACCATTTTCAAACAGGAAGATGTCGAGGTGCCGATAGCGTGGTCCGCCTTGGCGACCAAGATTGCGGTTTCCAAATATTTTTACGGCGACATCGCCAACGGAACGGATCCCTACAAAGGCGGCCGCGAAAATTCGGTGCGCCAGCTCATCCATCGCGTCGTGCGCACTTTCACCGATCAGGGCATCAAGGACGGCTATTTCGCCGACAAAAAGAGCGCGGAAGTTTTTTACGATGAGCTGGTCTGGCTCTGTCTGCACCAGCATGGCGCGTTCAACAGTCCGGTCTGGTTCAACGTGGGTCTTTTCCACGAATACGGCGTGGGCCGGGATGGGGGAAAGGGGAACTATTTCTACAATCACGCCACCGGCGAGGCGGAGCGGGCGCCCACTCAATACTCCTATCCGCAGGGCAGCGCCTGCTTCATTCAATCGGTCGGCGACACCATGGAGGACATCATGCACCTAGCCGCGAGCGAGGCGATGCTTTTCAAATACGGCAGCGGTACCGGCTCCGACCTGACGCCGCTACGCTCGACCCGCGAGAAGCTGAGTGGCGGCGGCAAGCCCAGCGGCCCGATGTCGTTTCTCAAAATCTACGATCAGATTGCCGGCACGATCAAGTCGGGCGGCAAAACGCGCCGCGCCGCCAAGATGAACACGCTGAAGGATTTCCATCCGGATATCGAAGAATTCATCGACGCCAAGCAGAACGAGGAGCGCAAGGCGTGGGCGCTGATCGAGCAGGGTTACGACGGCAGCTACAACGGCGAGGCCTACGGCTCCATCATGTATCAGAACGAAAATCTGAGCGTGCGGGTCAGCGACGAATTCATGGAAGCCGCCGTGGAAGGCCGCGAGTGGTGGACGCGCCGCGTGACCGACGGCAAGCCCTGCGAAAAGAAGGACGCCAAACAGCTCCTGCGCAAAATCGCCGAGGGCACGCATGTCTGCGGCGACCCCGGCATGCAGTTCGACACCACGATTCACAAATGGCACACCTGCAAAGGCACCGCGCGCCAGAATTCGACCAACCCGTGCTCGGAATATCTTTTTCTCGATAACACGGCCTGCAACCTGGCGTCACTGAACCTGCTCCGCTTCAAGAAAGAGAACGGCGATTTCGACATCGAGCGCTTCAAAGCGGCCGTGCGGCTTTTCATCACCGCGCAGGAGATCATCGTCGATAACGCCAGCTATCCGATCAAGGAGATCGCCGAAAACAGCCACATCTTCCGCACGCTCGGGCTCGGCTACGCCAACCTGGGCGCTCTGATCATGAGCTACGGGCTCGGCTACGACAGCGACGAAGGCCGCGCTCTGGCGGGAGCGATCACCTCGATCATGACCGGTCATGCCTACGAGCAGAGCGCCCGGCTCGCGCAGGTCATGGGGCCATTCCCCGGCTACGAGGACTCCCGCGCCAGCGGAGTCGGGCAGCCGCTGGCCCAGGATAACGTCGAGTCGATGCTGGAAGTGATCGAGCAGCATCGTTCCGCCGTGGAAAGCATCGGAGTATCCGACCGGTTCGGCTTTTTGAAAGTGGAAGCGGAGAAGGTGTGGGACCAGGCCGCCTCGCTGGGCTGCAAACATGGCTACCGCAACGCGCAGGTCACCGTGCTGGCCCCGACCGGCACGATCGGTTTCCTGATGGACTGCGACACGACGGGTATTGAGCCCGACATTGCGCTGGTGAAATACAAACTGCTCGCCGGCGGCGGCATGCTGAAAATCGTCAACCAGACCGTCCGCCCCGCGCTCCGGAATCTCGGCTACAGCGAGACCGAAATCGAAAAGATCATCGCCCACATCGATGTGCACGACACCATCGAAGACGTGGCGGTGCCGGAGTCCAGCCAGATCATTCACAGCGGCCTGAAGCCCGAGCACCTGAGCATTTTCGACTGCGCCTTCAAGCCGGACAAGGGCGAGCGCAGCCTGCATTATCTTGGGCACCTGCGCATGATGGCGGCGGCTCAGCCGTTCCTGAGCGGAGCGATTTCCAAGACGGTGAACCTGCCCGAAAAGGCCAGCGTCGAGGACATCGTGAACACCTACGTGGAGGGCTGGAAACTGGGCCTGAAAGCGATCGCGATTTACCGCGATGGCTCGAAGCGTTCCGCGCCTCTCAACGTGAAAAAGACCAAGGACATGGGCGGCAACGCCGGGGTCGAAGCCGCCACCTCCAGCAAGGAGGAGCTGGAGACCCGAATCGTGCTCCTCGGCCACGAGGTGGAGACCTTGCGCGAGCAGGTGGATCAGCCGGTGCGGCATCGCATGCCCGACACCCGGGTGTCTTTGACCCACAAGTTCGAGATCGCCGGTCACGAAGGCTACATCACGGTCGGCCTGTTCGAGAGCGGTCAGCCCGGTGAACTCTTCATTCAGATGGCGAAAGAAGGCAGCACCATCGGCGGACTCATGGACACCGTCGCGACGCTCACTTCCCTCGCGCTGCAGTATGGCGTGCCGTTGGAAAGCCTGGTGAAAAAGTTCGCTTATCAGCGCTTCGAGCCCAGTGGTTTCACCAAGAATCCCGACATCCGCAACGCCACCAGCATCACCGATTACGTGTTTCGCTGGCTCGGCTGCCAGTTCATCAAGGGCTACAAGGAAGCCACTTCGCCCAATCGCTCGCAGACGGAATTTCCGCTCCGCGAGATCGCCGAGATGGAGAAAAAGGCCGTCAATCGCCCTGTAGGCGACCTCGAGCGGACAGCGGAGAAGGAAATCCTCGATGTGATCTCGAACAAAGTTGGCTCGGAAGGCCAGCCGCGGATCAACCCCAACGGTCACTCGCACGCCGAGCGCGTCAAGGCGGCGCTGGGCACCATGTTTATGGATGTGACCTGCTCGAACTGTGGCAGTTCCAAAGTCATCCGCGCCGGTGCCTGTGGCTGCTGCACCGAATGCGGCACCAGCCAGGGCTGTAGCTAGCATTTCTGTAGCGCAGACAGGTTCCTCCGGCGGCCAGGGGCCAGCGGGGGTTTCCGGGACTTTTTACAATGACAGCCACCACCACTACTCTCCCCGACGATCCGATCCTAGCGGACTGAGAAGAGGATTATCGGAAGTCGGGCGGTCCCGGCTCCACGAGTTGCGGACGGCTTGGCTCCGAGAGCGTGCCGACTTCACCCTGCAAGCACCTTCCAGCGCCGCCTGGTGACTCTGCTCGCCCATGCCCGCGCCCAGACCTGGCACCAGGCCGGCGAGATCCCGCGGATGGAGATCACCCGTCAGAACCAAACCGTCCACCGCACCCTCGGCAAGGTTCCCCTCGAAATATGGGAGGCCCAGTCCTTGGGCCACGAGGGTCGTATTCGTCCCGCCCCGCCAGCCGCCCTGCTCGATCTGCTCTTTTCCCCGCGTTGTCCGCGCCGCGTCAATCACGACCACACCATCGACTTTGACGGCCACCACTACGAGATCACCTCCACTCGCCGCAAGACCGTCGTGAAAATTTTGGGGTTGCAAGTTGGCCGGGTGTCGCGACGATCTCGAACCGCGATCTTCATGTTCGGATTTTTCGAGAGAAAGAGGCTGATTAAAAAAGGACTGGCCTCCCCCAAAAAACGCCGCCAGCGCTCCCGCAGCGAACTTCTGCAGGCCCTGGAAGTCGGGATGTGGCCCAAACTGGCGATCTTCGGGCTCTTTATCGCCGGGCTGGGAATGCTCATTTTCTACGGCACGCTGCAGCAGCCGGCGGAGAAGTTCCTTATCGGTCTCCTCATTTTCCTGACGGCGGTGGCGCAGCTCTGGATCAATCACCCGGAGACCTTCGCCAGAAATTCCCGGGTGTTGCTCATGTTCACGGTGTTTCTGCTGCACCTGGGCATCATCAAAGCGCTGCTGTTGTTCGGGCGGTCGGGCAGTCTCGATCTGACGCTGGCCGCGCTCTGGATTCCTTACGCGTTCGCTCCGCTGATTTTGTCGGTGTTGCTGGGGAAAAATCACGGCATCTACGCGGCCATCTTCGTGAGCCTGTGGGGTTCGATCGTGTTTCGCGAGGTGGATCCGGCGGTCTTTCTCGTGATGAGTCTGATTTGCGGGTTCATCGCCGTCTTCATCACCCTGCAGGTGCGGCGGCGCAGCCGGCTGCTGCGGGCGGGGTTGTGGGTGGGTCTGGCGACCTGGGTGCTGGCGCTGACCTTTCGGCTGATCGGGCCGTTCACGCCCGAGGTTTTCGGCGGCACGGAATGGGCGGACATCCTGTGGCAGAGCCTGGCGGCGGTGGGCAGCGGCATCTTCACGGCGGTATTGGTGAGCGGCGTGCTGCCGTTCCTGGAGAATGTCTTTTACATCACCACCGACATCACCTGGCTGGAAGCGGCGGATCTGAATCACCCGCTGCTGAAGCGGATGACCATCGAAGCGCCGGGGACCTACCATCACAGCCTGGTGGTGGCCAACCTCGCGGAAGCGGCCGCCGAAGCCATCGGCGCGAACCCCACCATGTGCCGGGTGTGCTCGTATTTCCACGACATCGGGAAGCTGGTAAAGCCGGATTACTTCACTGAAAACATGAACCTGGATCGCAATCCGCACGACGATCTGGCGCCCACCATGAGCGCGCTCATCATCATAGCCCACGTGAAGGAGGGAGTGGATCTGGCGTTGAAGTATAATCTCAACCAGCAAATTGTGGACGTGATTCAGCAACATCACGGCACTTCGCTGGTCGCTTATTTTTATCGCCGCGCCCTGCAGCAGCGGGACGACGCCCGTGAAGGCGGCAAAATCATGAACCTGCGCGAGGAAGACATTCCCGATGTCCGCGAGGAAAGTTTTCGCTACAGCGGGCCGCGGCCGCAGACGAGAGAAGCGGCCATCATCAGCCTCGCCGACACGATCGAGAGCGCCTCGCGGAGCCTGGAAAAACCGACGCCGCAGAAGATCGATCAGCTCATCAAGGATCTGGTGCAGAGCCGGGTGGTCGATCGCCAGCTCGAGGATTGCCCGCTCACCATGCGGGAGCTGGCCAAGATTTCCGAGACCTTCAAGTTCACCATGCGCAGCATGATGCACTCGCGCATCGCCTACCCCGCCGAGAATAAATCGGCCCGGGAGCAGGGTAATCGCCGCCCGCTCGATGCGCCGCCCGTCTCGGCGGCGTGACGGGGATCATGCGGGTCACCGTGACCAGTCGGCAGCGCCGGGTCCGGCTGCATCTCCCCGAGCTGCGCGCCATGGTCGATCGCGCCGTGCCGCTGGTGTTCGCCCGATCCGGGCCGCGGGAGGGCGCTCTGGCCGGACTCGAGCTGGTGGAGATCGTCCTGCTGAGCGACCGGGCCATCGCGCGGGTGAACGAGCGATTTCTCCAGCATGAGGGGCCGACCGATGTGATTACCTTCGAGCACGGCGAGATTCTGGTCGGCACCGAGACCGCGCGGGAAAACGCGGAGCGCTACGAGAAGCCATTGAATCATGAGCTCGCACTCTATATGATTCATGGACTGCTGCATTTGCACGGCTGGTCCGACCAGGCACCGGTCGAAGCGG
>JBGTNO010000061.1:0-38057 GCA_041743065.1 Chthoniobacterales bacterium | reverse complement strand
AAGAGCAGGAGCAGCAGGACAAGCGCCTCGAACAACAACAGATGTTCGGAGGCGAAGGCGGGCTTTAGCCCGCTCAAATGACAACCCGCTTTGAGCGGTTCCCCTTCTTCAAGCCTCCGGCTTTGCCGGTGGTTGCTGACTCCGACTTTGGGCTTCGAGAGGGGCGCGGGGAAATTCATTCGATCGTGAGGGACGGAGCGATGAAGGGCACTTCCGTGCCGTTGCGGATGAGTTTGATGGCGCGGCCCTCGGCCTCGATGACCAGGCGGTCGCCGCGAAGCGTCACCGGAGCGGCATCCGGATAGAGAAAATCGTCGAAAACCACCGAGGAATTATCGACCGGACCCTGGCGAACGAGGACCTTCGTCTTCTCGTTGGCGGACATGACCACCACGTTCTTCGCTTCGGGCGGAGTATTGGCGGCATTCACGGGAACCGCGCGCATCACGGTCACATCTTCTTCCGGAGTGGGGGCCGCGGTCTGAGGTGGTTTCTCGGGCGAAACCGGTTCCGGGATCACGCTGGACCGCAGCGCGATGGCCGGTGAGGCGGTCGCGGAGGGAAGGGCGGGCGAGGATTCTTCGACCGGAACCTTCGCCACCGCCTCACGCCCGGAACCGAGACGTTTGGCGTTGATGTACAGATAGGCTACGACGAGTGACAGGAAAATGCCCAGGAGCAGAATGCCGATCAGAACAGGCGCGAGGGCGCGACTCGGCTTCTCGGTGACCACGGCCGGCATCGGTTGTTCGCGGTCGGTGTGGAGATACGCGTAATCATCCAGACCGAAGCTGTTTTCGTTCACGGTGTCCCCAATTTCGCTGGCCTCCAGGCCAAGGTGCCGGGCGTAGAGCACCAGAAAATTCCGGCCGTAGGACAGATTCGGGAAGTTCCCATATTCGTCCTGCTCGAGGTCGCGCACGCGATCCGGATGCATGCGGGTGGACCGGGCGACATCGTCGATGGTCCACTGCTTTTTTTCGCGCGCCTTGCGGAGCTTCTGGCCAGAAGTTTCGGTCATGATTTGCGGCGGGCTGCTTCGGAGTTGGCGATTAGGAATAAGGGTAAGATTAGGAGGGGATCGTCACGCCATCGTATCCAAGTCCATGAGGATCTCGCGCGGTTTGGCTCCTTCGCCGGGGGCCACCAAGCCGCGCTGCTCCAAAATATCGACCACGCGGGCCGCCCGCGTGTAACCGAGCCGCAGCCGCCGCTGGAACATGGAAGTGGAGGCTTTTCCCTCCTGGCGCATGATTTCGATGCACTTCTGAACCAGCTCTTCGTCCTCATCGCTCACCTCCTCCTCGGTTGAACCGTTCGATTCGAGTCGCTCCTGGATGCTGACATCAAAAGCCGGCTCGGTCTGCCTGGCGGCGAAGGCGACAATTCGCTCAATCTCGGCGTCGTCCACAAAAACGCCCTGCGCGCGGGTCAGCCGCGAGGTGCCTGGCGGCAGGTAAAGCATATCGCCCTGACCGAGCAACCGCTCCGCGCCTTTCTCATCGAGAATGATGCGGCTGTCGATGCCGGACGCGACCTGAAAGGCGACGCGGCTGGGAATGTTGGCCTTGATGACGCCGGTGACGACGTCCGCCCGCGGCGTCTGGGTGGCCACGATCATGTGGATGCCGGCCGCGCGCGCCATCTGGGTGATGCGGGCGATGGCGCTCTCCACGTCCGCAGGCGCGGTCTGCATGAGGTCCGCCAGCTCGTCGATGATGACCACGATATACGGCATGCGCTCGGGAGCGATCGGCTCATCGTCGCGTCGCACCCGAATGGGCGGGGGAGCGGGCTCTTCCGGCAGAAGCTCCGCGGCGGGATCAGCGTTACCCGCCGCTTCGCGCGCGTCCGCCTCCTCATCGAGTTCGGCCTGTGATTTCGGCTTCGGGCGGGCGTTGAAACCGGTGACATTGCGCACGCCGACGCTGGCGAAGATTTTGTAGCGTTTTTCCATCTCGTCGATCACCCAGCGCAGAGCCAGGAGCACTTTTTTCGGATCGGTCACCACCGGAATGGCGAGGTGCGGGAGCGCGTTGTAAACCTGCATCTCGACCACCTTCGGATCGATCATGATGAAGCGCAAATCCTCCGGGCTGAACCGGTAGCAGATGCTGGCGAGCATGGAGTTGATACAGACGCTTTTGCCCGAACCGGGGGTGCCAGCCACGAGCAGGTGCGGCATTTGCGCCAGATCGGCGATGATGGTGCGTCCGTAAACGTCTTTGCCGAGCGCCAATGGAATCTTGGCCTTCGTTTGGACCCAGTCGTCCGATTCCAGCAGTTCGCGGAGCGCCACCTTGGCCTTGCGACTGTTGGCGATCTCGATGCCCACCGTGTCCTTGCCGGGGATCGGCGCGAGAATGTTGATCCGCTCGGCCCGGGTGGCGCGCGCCAGATCGCGCTCCAGCGAGAGGATTTTATCCACCCGAATGCCCTTGGAGGGATAGACTTCGTAGCGGGTAATGGTGGGGCCGCGGGTGATGTCGCCCGCCGCGACGGGGATGTTAAACTGCTGGAGAGTCTCGATCAGCGTGTTCTGGATGCCGCGCAGTTCGTCGGGATCGGCCGCGGTCAGGTCGCCCGGATCGGTTTCGTCCAGCAGATCGACGGGCGGCAAGGTGTAGTTCTCGAACGTGGGAACTTCTAGCGCTGGCTGAGCGTCCGCTCCGGTGCGTTTCGGGGCGGGGAGGGAGGTGTCGATAACCTGCGGCGTGGGCCGGCCGAGCAGATCGTCCTCGAAGCTCGGCTCGAGGGGCTCTTCGGCCGCCGGAGCGGGCGCGCCTTTCTTTTGCTTGTTGATCTGTTTCTCCAGCTTCTTCGTTTCCCGGGCCAGCCGTTTCTGCTCGATCCCGAGGCGCTCCTGCTCATTGGCGCGGCCGAGCCGATACTTCCGGTAGCGCGCCAGCAGCAGCGGCGGTAGAGCCAGCGCCCGCCGGGCCAGCGCGATCGGACCGCTCCCGGTCATCTTGATCAGGCTGCAGACATAGAGGCAAAAAAGCACGATGAACGCGCCCGGGCGCGCCAGCAGCGAAGCGAAGAGCTTTCCACCGATGACATAGCCGAGCCAGCCGCCCGCGCCTTTCACATTCATCGTCTCCGGCCAGGAAGTCAGGAAACTGTCCTGCAGATGGAGCAGGGACGCGCCGGAAAGCAGGAACAGCCCGATCCAGAGACCGCGATGGCTGAGGGAATGATCCGGCCAGACCAGCTTATAGCCGCCGAAGCCGAGCAGAAGCCCTGCCACGAGATAGGAAGCAGCTCCGAGGAAAAAGTAGAACACGCTGGCCACAATGGCCCCGGCCGGTCCGATGAAATTCTGGGGAGGATCGTTCGGCGGGGTGATGTAGCTGAGCGGAAACCAGTCCGGCAGATCGCGCGGCGTGTAGGAGACCAGCGCCAGGAAAAGCAACGTGCCCACGCCGAGCAGGATCAGCCCGAGGACTTCGTTGAGCGTGTGATTTTGTTTCAATCGAGCCACGTCCGCATGTTACAGAGGCGGAACGGCCTTTCAATCCCGGATCGTGGTCGAACGGAGCCGACTTGCAGATTTGCGAGAAATCTCAGGTTCGGGAGACCTCTTGGAGTGGCGCGCAGGCCAGGAGAGAGGTTTCATCGCTTGGCATCCGAAAAAAGACGGCCCGCAAAATCGGGGGGTAATCTGCGCTTTGTCTTGAGCCCGACTGGGTTAAAAGCTGCGCGACCGAGGGGGTACGCCGCAATTCTCGCTATATTTTCAATGGTTTTCATAAATGGAATGGTCCGTGCTCTCATACGGTCGAGCCCTTGAATTTATTGAACCTCAGTTTTAACTCGCCCGGCTTTCGAAGTGCCCGTCCCCGCCCGTTTCGACGGCTCGAGGCGGCGTTTACCCTGATGGAAGTGATGGTCGGGACGGCCATCGTCGCCCTGACCATTGGCGCGGGTTCCGCTGGTTTGCTCAAAATGCAGGAAGTCGCCATGGAAAGCCGCCTGCTCACCTGTGCCCAGACGGTGGCGCAAAACCAGATCGACCGCCTTGCTTATCAAACTTACATCCCGCAGAACGGCATCGTGCCGGATGTGCTGAAACCCGGCGGAAATCCGGTGGCGGCAGGCACCACGGCCACTCATTACTGGGATTTTGCCGAAGAGACCAAGACGACGGGCAATACCCCCAGCAAGTGGTATTCGACGACCTCGAAGAACGTGCCGATATTTGACCCGATCGCCTCCGTGACGGGCGAGAAGGGAGAGGTCTATGGAACTGTCGCTATCGCCGTCACGAATCCTAATCTCACTCAGGGCGGTGACTCGTTGAACCTGCTGCGCGCCACCGTAACCGTGACCTACCTGTGGCGCGGCCGACAACTTTCTGTCGCCCTGGCCACGCAGCGGAGCTCCGACCTATGAAGACACCGATTTTGGGGGTTCGACGGTGCCGCGGGAAGGGTGGCTTCACGCTGATCGAACTCATGATCACAGGCGGCCTTCTCGCTGGCGTGGGGCTTATTTTCATCTTTGGCTCCAACTTCATGCTACGCAGCTTTGCCAACACCATGGCGATCAACAGCTCGCACCTGGAAGCGAAAAGCGGAGTGCAGCAAATGCTCCACACGCTGCACAACGGCGTTTCCCCGACTCAGCTGGTGGATGTCACCGGCTCGGGGAGCACGCGCACTGTCGTTCCCGTCGCTTCCACCCAGTCTGCGGCACGCGGGTTGGCGGTGCAGACGGTGGTGGGCGGCCCCTTTCCGGTGGCGGCCTCTGCCGTGGCCGGGGCCACCGTCATCTCTGTCCTGGTCAATAGTCAATCCGGATATATCCCTGTGGCAAATGATCTTATTATCATTCCCACGCACGGAGTGGAAAAATATATTGAGTCGGTCGGCGCGTATGCCGACGCTAAATATCCGATCAATATTCGAGACAGCAACGGACTGTCCGCGCTGGAAGCTATCTCGACGGCGACGGTGACCGGCTCCAACCCGACCCACGGAATTGTCCTCGCTTATTTCACCCGGCCGACGGTTTTCCTAGCCGATAACGGCGAGCTAAGGCAGTTCGATGTCGGCTACGTGGGAGCAGGAAGCGCGACCACCCCGCGGTTGACGGGCAACGGTCGGCTGATCACCGGGGGCCTGGCCAAAACGGACCCCGCCGACAGCGCCAAGCCCTTCAAACCGTTCAATACCCCCACCCTCAATGCCACCGGCAGCCCGGAAGCGACCCGCATCTCCGCCGTCAATATCGCCACGGATGATGCCTCCGTCAGCAATCTCGGCTTCGCCGCCACCAATATGTTCATCAATTCCAAGATCCCCACCCGTATGCAATTCGCCTCCCGCCCCACAATTCGTCTCAGCGGCAGCGAATCCAACTGAGCCGAACCCCATGAAAACCACCTCAAAGCCGCTGAATCGTCACGCCAGCCCGTCTGGCAATGCCATCCTCCTCGGGCTGATGCTCGTCACGCTGGCCACCACCCTGCTGGGGGGCGGCTACGCGCTCATCCATTCGAGCTATCGCAACGCCGCCCGCACGCAGGCCTATAACTCCGGTGTGGCCTTGGCCGAGGGGGTCACCGAGGAAGCCTTCACCAAATGGCGGCAAAAGGAGCGGGCGCTCATCGATGACATCGCCAAGGGGGCGCAGTCGGCGGGGTCCGAGCTGACGGCCAACGACTTGAGCGGCATCACCTCGTCCACCTCGAGCCAGTTCACGGCGGCGAAGGCCACGCTGGACAATTTCCAAATCAAGCCGGTTCAGCCCGCGGTCGCCTTAAAGGACGGTCAATGGAAATACACCGAGACCAGCGGTAACGCGCAACCCGGCTTTTCGGTGGGACGCAACGGCGGGGTGCGCAGCGTCTTTTACCTAGCCAAGGCCGATGTGACCGTGCCCGCTCTCGGCAGCGATGTGAAGGTAAAAATGCGCCGCATCTTCGAGAAACAGCGCGAGAATCCAGCGCTCTACGCCATCTTTTTCGACGACGATTGCGAGATGCACCCCGGTCCGGACCAGATCGTGGACGGCTGGGTCCACACCAACGCCAGCCTGTTCACCGCGCATGCCTCCTTGACCTATAAAGAACGGGTGGACTTCGCCGAGGATTGGGAGATTGGCTATCATCCGCTGGATACCAGTCATAGCGGCACTCCCGTGGCTCCGAACTGGACTTCCACTCCGTCGGCCGGGATGACCAGTCAGCCTTTCGGATACGATCCCAAAAACGTTTTCGACAAGTATGACACCGATCCTTCGAACGACGACAGCAATCCGAATAACGACAGCTACATCGAACTGATCCAAAAGCCCGATCCCAACTACTCCGATCCCTTCGCCAACGAGCGGCTGTACACCAACGCCGACCTGAAAATCGAGGTGACCGCCAGCGGCGTTAGCATCCGGACAAAAAGCGGCGACGCCGTGCCGGTGGCGGATACCATCAAAACCACCATCAATAAAGGCGAGACCGCCTATTTGGTTTACGATGATCCCAATAACTCGAGCAAATTCCACATCGAGGTCGGTCCAGACCGTATCTACCCGAACTTGCCCTGGCAGCAAGTGACGGCGGACAAAACCTATAAAGATCTGGATGTCCAGTATGCCAATCCTCTGAACAAGGCCATCCAGAAAAGCCTGACCACGGAAACCATTCACGATAAACGCATCGGGAGCGATGTGAAGGTGACCACCGTCCATGTCAATACGCTCAACACTCTCATCAACGATTCCAGCCTCATGCCTTCCTGGGGGGGCGTTCTTTGGATTTCCGACATGACGGCGGACTATAAAACCGGCAAACATCGCGCCATCCGACTGGCCGACGCCGGCACTTTGCCGAATCGGCGCTACAGCACCACCGACGAGCTGAACAACAAGCTGGTGGGCTTGACTGTCGTCAGCCAGAACCCCGTCTATGTGCAGGGTGACTTCAACACCGGTAGCACAGCCTCCGCCAAGCCTAAGTCCAACAGCACGACCGCATTCGACGATTTTCGAGATAAATACGTGGTGACCGGCTATGAAGTGCGCCCGGCCGCCGTCATTGCCGATGCGGTCAACCTGCTCTCCAATGCCTGGCTCGACGCCAATTCCGCCTCGAAGAGCGAGGCCTCGAACACCACCATCAACTGCGCCATCGTTTCCGGGAACGTGCCCACGGGGGAGACCGACAATACCGGTGCCGTCTTCGACAGCAACGGCGTCCGCACGAGCGGCGGTCAGACCGTGGCTTACTCCGGCGGCGTGGAGAATTTCCCGAGGTTTCTGGAGAACTGGGGTAACAAATACATTACCTACCACGGCTCGATGATTCAGCTCTACCGCAGTGAGCAGGCCTTCTACAAATGGGGGAAAGGGAACGTTTACGACGCCCCGAAACGCCGCTGGTTCTATGAACAGTCTTACTTGAACAATCCGCCCCCGGGCTTTCCGTTCACCTATAAAATGGTGCGTCAGCGCTGGTTCATGGAGGGAGCCTAGATGAAGCGGCTTATCACGTCCGCTCTTGTTCTCCTCTCGGGCTTGGTGGGAGCCCAAGCCCAGATCGCGCTCACGCCGAAGAATGAGAAAGCTCCGCTCGACGGGACCTTTATCGATGAGCAGGTCATGCCGGCCGGACCGACCCGGATTCGTTTCAGCCTGCCGGACCGCTGGACGGTAGCCGCGGGCTCCGAAAACAGTATGACGCTGACCTCCGAAACGGGGGACAGCCGTCTGGTGGTTGAGGTGACCAACGGCCCGACGCCTCATACCTTCGAGGGATTGCGAGCCATGCTGAAGGATCGGCCCCTGCCGGACGGAGCCGCGGCCACGGGCGGCGCGGAGGTTTTCGAGCCAGGACCCGCCATCGCCGGAGCGCCGACCTGGTCTAATCGGGTGGAATACGACTTCGGGGGGCTGGAGCGCATCCGGACCATCTGGTTTCTGCCGCTGAGTGACGCTCAGCTGCGGTTTATCCTGGACGAGAGCGCCGACCGCAATCCAGCCACGCTGGGCATGGCTGGCATCGTCATGTCTTCCTGGTATTGGGAAGATGCCTCCCAGGTCAAGCCGCTGGCCATCTCCGGCGATCCCGGTGCCGCCGCGCGGTAGGATTTTCCTCGGGCGCAAAAATGATCCTGGGGAGCGCGCGCGTCGGGGCGATGATAGTGCGAACAGGCCTGACGCCCGGCGGAAAACCGGCTTAGGTGGGAGGGTGACCTCCACCGTGATCCTCTTCCTGAAATTTCCCGAGCCCGGCCGGGTGAAAACGCGGCTGGCCGTCTCGATCGGCGCGGAACCCGCCGCGCAGGCCTATCGCGAAATGGTGGCGCATGTTTGCCGGCAGTTGGAGCCGCTGCCCGATCTGGACATCGCGGTCTTTTACGATCCGCCGGAGGATCGCTCGCGGGTCCTGGCGTGGCTGCGCCCGCTGCTGCCCCGACGCTTTCGGCTCATTCCGCAGGCAGCGGGAAATCTGGGTGACCGTCTCGCAGCGGCGTTCGGCCTGGTGTTCGATCAGGGGTCCAGCCGGGCCATCGTCATCGGGACCGACTGCGTCGAAATCAGACCCGAGACGCTCGGCGAAGCCCTCTCCAGGCTGGATCGGGCGCACTGCGTGATCGGACCGACGGCGGACGGAGGCTATTACTTGCTAGGCCTGCGCCGGCCGGCGCCCGCGCTCTTCGAAAATATCGCCTGGAGCACGGAAGAGACGCTTCCGCAAACCCTCCGGGCCGCCGAGACCGGCGGCCTGTCGGTGCAGCAACTCTCCGTCCGACACGATGTGGATACCGCCGCCGACTGGAGACGTGCGCAGGATTGGCTCGCCGCTCAGAGAAGGCCGGACCCGTCTCCTAGCCAATCTGGCCAATGCGTGCCGCCGCTTCCTCGACCTTGGCGCGGCTGTTGAAAGCGCTGATCCGGAAATAGCCCTCGCCCGCACTGCCGAATCCACTGCCGGGAGTGATCACGATATTAGCTTCATTAAGCATGAGGTCGAACATTTCCCAGCTGTTGATGCCGCTCGGGGTTCTGACCCAGATATACGGTGCGTTGACTCCGCCAAAGGTCTCCAATCCCGCCTCCATCGTCGCCTGGCGAAGGATGGCGGCATTACCGGCATAATGCTCGATTCGCGCCTGGATCCCCTGCTTGCCTTCGGGGGTGAAGAGCGCTTCGGCGGCCCGCTGCACGGGATAGGAGACGCCATTGAATTTGGTGCTGTGGCGGCGGGACCAGAGAGGATGCAGCGCGCGCTTCGATCCATCTTCGAGGTGAGCCATCACGGTTTTGGGCAGAATCACGTAGGCACATCGCACGCCGGTAAAGCCGCCGTTTTTCGAGAAGCTGCGAAACTCGATGGCGCATTCTCGGGCTCCCGGGATTTCGAAAATCGAGTGCGGAATGTCCGGATCGGTGATGTAGGCTTCGTAGGCCGCGTCGAATAAAATAAGCGCTTCGTTTTCCCGCGCATAGCGCACCCATTCCGTCAGTTGCTCCCGGCTGGCGACTGTGCCGGTGGGGTTATTGGGGTAACAGAGATAAATCAGATCGACGATCTCGGAAGGGAGCGAGGGAACGAACTGGTTCTCGGCCGAGCAGTTCAGATACACCAACCCGGAGTAGGCGCCCCGACGGTCGGCCGGTCCGGTGTGCCCCGCCATGACATTGGTGTCCACATAGACCGGATAGACCGGGTCCATCACCGCGATGCGGTTTTTGGCACCCAGAATATCGAGGATATTGCCGGTATCGCACTTCGAGCCGTCCGAGACGAAGATTTCGTCATCCGCGATCTCGACCCCTCGCGAGCGGAAGTCATGTTCGCCAATGGCGTGGCGGAGAAATTCATAACCCTGCTCCGGACCGTAACCGCGGAACGTTTCTCGATGTCCCAACTCGTCGATCGCCCGATGCATGGCGTCGATGGCCGCCTGAGGCAGGGGTTCGGTCACATCACCGATGCCGCACTTGATCACGCGCGGGGCCGCTTCTGGGTGGGCGTCGCAGAAGGCGGTGACCCGCCGGGCTATTTCGGGAAATAGATAGCCCGCTTTGAGCTTGAGATAATTTTCGTTGAGATAGGCCATTTAGGGAAGAGGAGATGGAACAATCGCTAGTCGATCGGTCGGAGACTGCGGCTCGGATTGTGGGCGCGTGGAGTTAGCTAAGCAACTGGCGCAGAACGTAGGGGAGAATGCCGCCGTGGCGGTAGTATTCGACCTCAATGGGAGTATCGATCCGCAGCCGGAGAGGCACCTCCGTCGTGCCGCCATCCGCGCGGGTGATCCGCAGCGTCACTTCCATGCCTGGCTTGATCTCATGGCCGAGACCCGGAAAATCGAACGTCTCCGAACCGCCGAGCCCAAGCGTTTGCGGGTTGGTGCCCTCAGCAAACTGCATGGGCAGCACGCCCATTCCGACCAGATTGGAACGATGGATGCGCTCGTAACTGGCCGCCACGACCGCGCGAACTCCCAGGAGCAGGGTGCCTTTGGCCGCCCAGTCGCGGCTGGAGCCGGTGCCATATTCCTGGCCAGCCAGAATGACGAGAGGTGTTCCCGATTCCGCGTATTTCTGCGCCGCGTCAAAAATCGACATCTGCTCGCCCTCGGGGAAATGCCGCGTCACGCCGCCTTCGACTCCGGGCACCATCAGGTTTTTGATTCGGACGTTGGCAAACGTTCCGCGCGTCATCACCCGATCGTTGCCGCGGCGGCTGCCGTAGCTGTTGAAATCGATCGCGCCCACGCCCCGCTCGACCAGATAGCGGCCAGCCGGAGAACTCGGCTTGATCGCGCCCGCGGGCGAAATGTGATCGGTCGTGACCGAATCTCCGAAGATTCCCAACGGCCGGGCGCCGCGGATCTCGGTCACCGGTTTTGGCTCCATCGAAAAACCCTCGAAGAAAGGCGGCTCCTGAATGTAGTCGGAGGTTTCGTCCCAATCGTAGATCTCGCCGGTGGAGGAGGGGATCTCATTCCACTTCGGGTTCTGCTCCGCAAAGTCGCGGTAAAGCTTCTGGAACACCTCGGGCTTCAGCGCGAACTGCATGGCATCGCGGATTTCGCTCAAGCTCGGCCAGATATCGCGAAGATAGACCTCGGCTCCGTCGCGGTCTTTTCCGAGAGGATCGTGGGTGAGATCGAGATCCACCCGGCCGGCCAGGGCGAAGGCGACGACCAGGGGCGGCGACATCAGGAAGTTAGCCTTGATGTTCTGGTGGATGCGCGCCTCGAAATTGCGGTTACCGGAAAGCACGGAGGCGGTGATCAGATCGTGACCGGTGATGGCCTCCTCGATCTTGGGATGGAGCGGCCCGGAGTTGCCGATACAGGTGGTGCAGCCGTAGCCCACCGTCTGAAACCCGAGCTGGTCGAGATACTGCTGCAAATCGGTCTTCCTCAGATAATCGGTGACCACACGCGAACCGGGAGCCAGCGAGGTTTTCACCGAGGCGTCCACCGTCAGCCCGCGGCCGACGGCCTTCTTGGCGAGCAGGGCGGCGGCCAGCATCACGCTGGGATTACTGGTATTGGTGCAGCTGGTGATGGCGGCAATGAGCACGCTTCCGTGCCCGATCCGGGTGTCGCCGGTCTGGGCGGGATCGGCTCGCTCCGTGTCCGGGGTGGGCCGGTTGCTGACCATTTCGAGCTTGTTCATGGGCTCGGGCTCATCGTCATCGTCGGGCTTTTTCTCGCCAGCGGCGGGAGCCGGGCTCAGCGCCGTGCTGTTCATGTGCACCGGCACATTTTTTTCCAGGGAGGCATGCTCCTTTCCGAAGCCGCCGGCCGCGATGCTCGCCCCGAGCAGATCGGTGAACTTCCGGCCGAGCGCGGGCAGGTCGATCCGGTCCTGCGGGCGCTTTGGACCGGCCACGCTCGGCTGCACGTCGGCGAGGTTCAGTTCCAGCTCGATGCTGTAATCGATTTGCCCTTTCATCGGCATGCCGAACATTTCCTGAGCTTTGAAGTAGTTTTCAAACGCCGCGCACTGCTCCTCGGTGCGGCCGGTCGCCCTGAGATAATTGACCGATTCGTCGTCCACCGGGAAAAAGCCCATGGTCGCGCCGTATTCCGGCGACATATTGGCGATCGTCGCCCGGTCCGGCAGCGGGAGCGAAGCGGCGCCCTCGCCGTAGAACTCCACAAATTTTCCCACCACCTTGGCCGCGCGCAACATTTGCGTGATGTGGAGGGCGAGATCGGTGGCGGTGACGCCTTCGCCGAGCCGGCCGGTCAAACAGACGCCGACCACCTGCGGGGTCAGGAAATAAACGGGCTGTCCCAGCATGCCGGCCTCGGCCTCGATGCCGCCAACCCCCCAGCCGACGATGCCCAGACCGTTGATCATGGTGGTGTGGGAATCCGTTCCGACCAAGGTGTCTGGGTAGAAAAGAGGTGGGCCGCCCTCAGGCGAAGGCGTTGAAAGAACGCCCTTGGCCAGATACTCGAGATTCACCTGATGCACGATACCGATCCCGGGCGGGACCACGCCAAAAGTCTGGAACGCCTGCTGCCCCCATTTTAGCAACTGATAGCGCTCCCGGTTCCGCGAGAATTCCATCTCCAGATTCCGCTCCATCGCATCGGCGGTGCCGAAGAAATCGACTTGCACGGAGTGATCGACCACCAGATCGACCGGCACGAGCGGTTCGATGATGCCCGCATCGCGACCCAGGCGCGCCACGGCGCTCCGCATGGCGGCGAGGTCCACCAGCAAAGGCACGCCGGTGAAATCCTGCAAAACGATGCGGGCGACTATGAAAGGGATTTCCGCGTTGGCCGGTTCCTGCGCCTTCCACGCCGCGAGCCGCTCCACGTCCGCGCGATCGACCTTGATGCCGTCACAATTCCGCAGGACGGACTCCAGCACGATGCGAAGACTGACGGGGAGGCGCGCAATCGCGCCAAGACCGGCCTTTTCCAAAGCGGGAAGGGAGTGAAAGCTGCCGTTCTCGAAGCGCTGGAGGGTTTGAAATGGATCGTTCATGAGTCGGTGAAAATGTGCGCCTTCGGGAAATGGACCGGCTAGAGACGGGCGACCCTGGCCCGGATGGCGTCGAAATCGGGCAGCACGCGAGCGTCGTCGTTACTTTCGGCATACTGGATCGTCCCGTTTTTATCGACGATAAAAGCCGAACGTTTCGGCACGCCCCCCATCCCTAGCTGAAGCTGCGGCAGGAAGCTTTCGTAGGCCACATCGTAGGCCCCGGCGACCCGGTGCTCATAGTCGGAAAGCAGGGTGATCTCGATTCGCTCTTGCCGCGCCCATGCTTCTTGGGCGAAAGGACTGTCGCCGCTGATGCCGATGACCTCGGTCTTCGCGTCCGCGTAAAAGTCGAGACCGCCGCTCAGGCCGCACATCTCCTCGGTGCACACGCTGGTAAAGGCCATCGGGAAAAAGAGCAGCACGACGTTCTGCGTTTTCAGCAGTTCGCTGAGGGTGACGTGTTTGGGCCCTTCGGCGGTTTTGGTGGGGAGAGTGAAATCGGGAGCCGGAGTGCCAATGGAAAGTGCCATGATATTATTTAAATTAGCTCGGAGCGCAGTCCAAGGCGCGCACTATAATTTCAGCGCGGGAGCGGATTCAATACGAATATAGATCGACGCGCTTTCCGGCGCGGACTGCGACATGACGGACCTCATCTGGTGGATACTCACCTTCTTTCTCATGCTGACAGGATTACTCGGCACCGTGATTCCGCTCCTGCCGGGCACCGTGCTTATTCTGGGGGGAGCGGTGGTGCATCGGCTGGCCCTCGGACCTGAAGTCAGCGTGGGCTGGGGAACTCTGGTCGTTCTTCTGCTCTGGACGCTGCTGGCTCAGGCGCTTGATCTGCTCAGCGGATCGATGGGCGCGAAGTATTTTGGGGCGACTCGATGGGGGGCCGTGGGCGGGATCCTGGGCGCTCTCGTCGGATTGTTCTTTGGCCTTCCCGGCCTGTTTCTGGGCCCGATCGTGGGCGTGCTGGCGGGCGAACTGCTCGGTGGCAAAGGCATTCTGCCGGCTGGAAAGTCCACCTGGGGCAGCGTGATCGGAACCACGGCCGGGATGATCGGAAAACTGGTTGTCGGTTTTATCATGATCGCCTGGTTCCTGGCGGCGGTCTGGCTGTAAACGCGAAAGCCCGCTCAGCCAAGAGGCCGAGCGGGCTTTTTGAGATCGAGTGGCGGTTAGGACTGCAGACGATAGGTCGCCGGAGCGATCCGCTGGATGGAATTGTTCTTTTTACCCGTGGTGACAAACCAGATATAGACGTTCTTATAAGGTACGCCGACTTTCTCCGAGATCTCTCGAACGGTCATTCCTTGGGCGCCCGCTTTCTCGAGGGCGCCGAGGATGGCGCTCATGAGCTGGCCGCGCACCGCAACCTTCCGGGGAGCCTTGGCGGTCTTAGCCGTTTTGGGGGCCTTTGGAGCCTTAGGCGTTTTTTTAGCTTTGGCCTTTTTGGCCGCCTTTTTGGCCGCCTTTTTAGGAGCCGCTGTTGGAGCGGACTTGGGGGTCGCACCGCTGCGGGAGCTGAGCGCATAGCGAGCGGTCCCGACCTTCTTAATCTCGCTGACTTTTTTACCCGTCGTGTTGAACCAGGCGTGGATCGCGGTGTTGCGCATGCCTAGCTTGCTGGCGAGATCCTTGACGCTGGCGCCTTCCGAGCCGGCCTTTTCCAGTTCAGCGAGGACCCGCTCTTTGGTCTCGCCCCGGGGAGCGCGGCCCGCGCGCGGCGAGGAGCTCTTCGGCCTGCGACCGGCTTTCTTCGCGGGTGCCGCGGGGGCACTGGTGGACCCGCTGAAATCAGCGGTCGTGAGATCAAGCGAATTCTTGAGTTTGTTGAGCTTGCCGGTCAGCGTTTCGAGTTCGTTGACTAGCTGCCCGCGGCGCTCTTCCAGCTTCAACATTTCTTTCAGATTGGATACCAATAGATTCATGGGCGGACAACAGGACACACTCATATTAGTCACGCAAGAAAAATATTGCTAAAATCGCTGGTTTATTTCGCGCCCTCCTCCGGATTTTAGAAGGCAAACCCGAAACTGAAGTGAAATGCGCCCGAGGCTTCGCCATCTCGCGGCGCTGGATTAATGCCATAATCCAGCCGCAATGGACCGACGGGCAAGCCGTAGCGCAGCCCCGCGCCGACGCCGTACCGCAAGTCATTGATACCTTGCAAACCGTCCGTTCCCACGCTGCCGGCATCAAGAAACACGGCCCCCTGCAGGCCCCCCGTGATCGGATAGACAAATTCCACGTTATAGGTGGCGAAGCTTTGACCACCGACGGGGTAGCCATTGCGATCGTGGGGTCCGAGTTCCCGCTCGGCAAAGCTGCGCACACTCCGGCTGCCCCCATTGAAGAAGCGCTCATCGATGGGTAAACTTAGCCTGCCGCCGCTGGTGCTGACCAGCCCGCCCCGGGCGCCGAGGGCCAGCAGATAGCGTTCGCCCAAAGGAATATAATAGGTGGCGCGATAGGTCGCCCGCACATAGTCCAGATCCCCCCCGAGAGCGCTGGAAGCGGCTTCCAGAGACGCCGTGGCGATCCAGCCTTTTCTCGGATTGAGGGGGCTATCCCCATCCCGGTAATCCAGTGAGAGGGAGACGCCTGGCGAGGTAACCACATAATCGAGCGGGCCGAGGAAGATCGGCTCGATGCCCGCACTCGTCACCGTGGCCTGTCTCCCTTGCAAAAAGGCGCTCACCTCCAGATGTTCGGTGATCTTGCGGGAGAGGGCGCCTTTCAGGCCCGTCTGCGAAATGGTGTAACCTTCGTAGTCGGTGGTCAGCGTGTTCAGGCGGAGCCGAAAATCATAGTTCGACTCCAGAAACCACTGATCGTGAAATAGGATTTCTCCACTTCGGTAGCGTTGCGAAACCTCCACGCCGCCGGTGAGTGACCGGCCGGTCCCGAACAGGTTGCGCTCGCCGGCGGAGATTCCGACAAAGGCGCCTTCGAAGGTGCCATAGCCAAGCGAAAAACCGAGTTCCTTCGACTTCGCCTCTTCCACGATTAGCTCGAGGCGCACTGCGTCTCCCTCCACCGCTTTCTGGTGAACCTGAAGTCGGGTGAACAGTCCGGTCCGCATCATTTCCTGGAAGACTTCCCCGACTTTTTCGGGATCGTAAACCTGGCCCGACAGTCGGCCGAACCGCCGCCTGAGGAAGCTGGGGCGGAGCCGGTCCAGGCCTTTTTGGCTGACGCCGTCAAACCGATAAAGGGCGCCCGAATCGACATTCAGTCGCACCGGGACTAGTCCTTCGACCGCCGCGGTGGGATCGGAGCTGGCGGTGATTCCCACTTTGAAGTAGCCGCGCTGTTTGTAAAAGAAAACGATCGCCCGGCGCAGGTTCAGGACCTGCGTCGAGGTGTAGGGAAGTCCTTTATATTTAGCCAGGAGGTCGTCCAGGGCGGATTGGGGCGCTTTGGTGCGAAAAACCAGATCGCCCTCCACGGAGATCGGACCGACCAGGTAGCGGGTGCCTTCCTGGAGGTTGACGCTGATCGTGGCCTGCCTGCCATCGGGCGAAATATCGATTTTGGGTTCTTCGATCTCCGAATCGAGGAAGCCCTCCGATAAGTAGTAGCCGCGGATGCGCTCCACCCCGGTCAGAATGTCGCCTTCGATAAACGGGATATCGTCGCCGCCTTCCGAGAGCCGTTCGTAGGTTGCGCCCAGCAGATAACCTTTCAGGGTTTCGGCATCGACGAATTTGTTTCCCTCGAAATTAGTCTCGCCCACCGTGGTGAGGGGGCCCTCCTCGATATTCAGCACGAGACTGCCATTGGCGTCGATCCGCTCGATCACTTCGACTTGGGAATACCCGTGTTTGCGGTAGAAGATCGCCAGGAAAAAAGCGGTATCGTCCGCCGCGGCTGGAGTGAGCCCGTTGGCGGCGATGCCGCCGAGCTGCTCGGCGACCACTTCTCTCAATTCCTCTTCGGTGAAGACGGTGGCGCCCCGAAACTCGACCTTGATCATCGTCACGGGCGGCGCACTGGGCGCTAGAGAGTCGGCCGCGTAAGGGTTGGGCTCGAATTGATTCGGCGCCGCATCCGAAGTCGGCTCCTGCGCGCGCAGCGGCCCCAGCGCCAACAGCAGAAAGGTGCCTGGATAAAAAAGAAGGCGGGTCATCGAAAACGGATCAGATATTTGACGCGCCCGCTCAGTTCCCCCTGAATATCGAGGTCGCCGATGATGTAGAAACGCTCGGTCAGGCGATACTTCGCTTCCGCCTCCTGATTGCCGGTGCGGGGATCGACGGCACCCACGTTGAAATCGAAGCGATCGAGAAACGAGCCGGGGGGAGGCGGCTTTTTGTTTTTGAAGATGGTGCGGGAAAGTTTCTGCAGCAGCAGCGCGGCGGCGCGTCCGGCGGCGACATCGGAGCTGCCGGTCAGTTCTTCCGTCGTGGTCCCGGTGGCGAGCAGCGAAATAATGTCCTCCTGCGGCAACGGCGGTTCGCTCGAAAACAGAGTTTCGGGGTTGGACGCCTCTCCATAGATATAGACATTGATTTTATAATTACGGATCTCGGAAGCGCCGTAGAGGTCGAGGGTAGGCACGAAAGGGTTATCCGGCGTGAAATAGGCGTAGCCGGACACGATATTGAGCTGACTGAAAGGTAACGACGCCACAAAATCGCCGAGGTAGGCATAGCCATCGAGGGCGGGCGAATCTCCTTTTCCGACAAACGCCATATCCAGATTCACATTGCCCGAGGCCAGATTGCCTCGGATCAGGAAGGGATCGTCGGTCACGATTTTCACGTCGAAGGTCCAGTCTTTCAAAGCCGGGGGCAGCGAAACGACAGCGCCCTTCGGCGCGGGCGGCGGCTTGGGCGCGGGCCGGCCGGGCAGTTGCAGCGGGAGAATATCGATCTCGCGGAAGAACCGACTGTTGGTGATGCCCACCTTTCCGGTGACGGCGGAGGATGTCAGATCGCCTCGCACGGCAAGGTCCATGTTGGCGCGGGCCGTGACGGTTTCATTACGAGTGAGGAGGGTGTTTTTGGCGGTGAACGTCAGGTCAAAAGTGGGATTAGTCAGCGGCTGCAGACCGATGCGGCCGGTCAGTGAGAACGGTCCGCCCGCCAGCGCTCCGGCGAATCGTTCGAAGACAATTTGTTCCTGAGTAAAGGCGATGTTGGCTTCGAAATCAGTGACTGGAGGAATGTTCTGATTACCGAAGCGCAGGCTGCGAAGGGAGAGACGGGCCGAGCCGGAGAGAACCGGCTGCTGGATCGTGCCGGAGAGGCGGGCGTCGATCGAGACGTTGCCGTCGGCCCGCCGCACCTGTTCGGAAACTCGGCTGAGAAAGCTCAGGGAGGAAGGCGGCAAAACCACCCGAGCTTCGATCGGGGCTCGCAGGTCCACCGCCTTTTTCTCGAGGACTTCGGGAATGGAGAATGGATAGCGCGCTTCGATAGTGAGCGGAGCAAGGCCGGGCTGCTCGAAATTGGTCTTCAGCGTCAACTGCTCGGCGGGAAGTGTCAGGTCGGCTCGCAGATTCGAGGCGGGCAGGTCGGGGGCGGCGGCGAACTTCAGGCCATTGGCGGTGATCCTGGTTTTCAGGTTGGGCGCGGCGATCGTGCCATCCGCGGTGATGTCCAGATTCACGGTTCCGGTGACGGCGGGATCGCCCTCCTCCTTTTGCAGAAGGGGGCCGAGCCGCACCTTTTTCGCGGAGAGATTAATCAGGAGCGCCCCATCGGGCGGCAGCATTGCGGCTGGATCGCCCGCCTTCCGCAGATCGAGCGGCACCTTGACCGTGCCGCTGAGCTCCGCTTTGCCGGTCAGGGAAACTTTGAGATTATTGAGAGCGAGCGATTTCTCCGCGATAAGCAGATCGGTGCTGACCGTGGCGAGATTACTGGAAAAGGTCAGTCCCGGGATTTCGATCCGGTCGGGCGAAAGATGACCGTTGATCGTGGCGTTGATGTCCCGATTCTTTCCGAAACGCGCATTTTTGACCGATAACTGGAGGTCGCCCTCATTTTGCAAATCGGCGAGCGAGCCGTTTCCCTGCCAGTCCAAAGCGATGGAGCCCCCTAATTCCGGGCGTTCTCCCGTCTCTTCGGCGACCGGAAGAAGGGGAGCAAACTTGGAAAGGCTCGGCAGCTTCACCCGCAGATTGGCGTCGTAATTATAGGGTGTTTCCAATCCGACGGTGGCGTGGCCTTGGACGAAATTCTCTTCATCGAAGCGAAGATCGATCGCACTGAAATCAACCTGGTTTTTCTCGATCGTCCCCCGCACATCGATCTGCGTGAGCTTCACATTTTTATAAGTAACGCCATCGCTGGCGGCGCTAATCGTGCCCTGCCATCCTGGCGGGGAATGGGTCACATCGGCTTTGGCCTGGAGCGCTCCGCTGAGACCAAGCTCTCCATCGGTGGAGAACTGATCGAGAGCGGGGGCGTTCACCTGGAGCTTCACCTCCAGAGGCTGATCGCCCGGTTTTTGATCTTTCAGCGGGAGGGTGTAGCTGGCGGTGGCGGCGATATGATTAGCTCCGCGCGCCAGATCCAGTTCGGTCACGGTGAGCTGCCGCTCCTTCCCGGCAAAGGCCAGCGAAAGGGCGTCGATCACAAACCCGGATGTCTGAATATCCGTCCCCGAAAGTTGACCTTCGTAGGTCAGTCCCGCGTAGGGCGAGGCGGGCGGCGGGTCTCCGGTGAGGAGGGGCTTTTCTACGGCAAAGTTGAGCGTCGCCTCTTTGAGCGACGCTTGGTAGCCCGAGAAATCCAGAACCGTGAGCTGAGGCCGGGCTTTGAGCACGCCCGCTTGCAGCTGGAAAGGAATGGAAGCCTCCAGCCGACCGGATTGGATGTCGAGATTCTTGACCGGGAGCGAGGTCAACGCCCCGGCCTCCAGCGTGATGGTGCCGGAAATGTCCGACTGCGCGAGCTTGGCCAGGTCGTCGGCCAGGCTGGCTTCCGCCTCCACCCGCAGATGGTTTGCGGGATCGAGCACGGCCTGTAAAGTGGTGGCCGCCTTGCCGTCGGCGATCCGGGTCTCCAGCACCACGCGCTGGAGGCGAGTCTCTCCGACGGCGGGGTTCTCGAGATTCAGTTCGACCTGGCCATTCCAGGTCGATGGCGTTTCCAAGGGACCGTTGAAGCCGATGTGCGCCTGCCGCACATCTCCGGCCAGGGGCGATCTCATTTTTAGATACTCGGCCACGCGGTCGAGCGTGAGGGAGAGAATGCGCGCATCGAGCTTCAAGTCGTTGCTGGCATTCAGGTCATGGATGGTGGCGTCGATGTGGGCCGAGCCGCCAAACAGACTGGCTTGAAGTTTCACCCCGAGCACGCTGTTTTCCAGGTTCGAGGCGTCGAGATTCAGCAGGGCAATATCCACGCTTTCATCCAGGCGCAGCTTCTCGATCCGCAGGTTGCGCTCGCGATAGGTCGTGACGGCCTCGACGTTCTCCCAAGTGCGGAACCCGGGAATGGCGAGCCGCTCGAACGCGAGCCGGCCCGGATGAGTCGGATCGAGGATAAAGTCCAGATTTTTGACGATCAGGTCGTTGCCTTTCTGGTGACTAATGAAGGTGAGATTTTCAATCCGGACCTCAGCCGGGAAGATGGCGGGAAATTTAACCGCTTTGCGCGGGCCTTTCGGCTTCTCCGTCGGCTCGCCGGGCGTCAGCTCGACATAGGTGTCGATCAGATCCAGGCGCCGCAAAAAGCCGGGCAGGCCGTCGCTGATCAGCCCCGGCAGGCTGTATTCGAGATGGAGCCGCTCCACGGACAGCTTCTGAATGGGGCCGGGACCGGTGGGAGTGGCGGTTAAACTTTCGATGATCAGACCTGTGAAGATCGATCCGCGCATCTGGTAGGCGAGATCGAGATTCTGCTCTTTGGCCAGCCGGATGGCGAAATAGCGGGTCGCCCGGAAAATGATGGGGCGGTGGAAGATAATCAGCAGCGCGATCAGAATTCCGAGGACGAGAGCGATGCGCTTGAGCCAGCGCCGAAACTTCCTGGGCGGTGGGTTTACATCCTGCTCTTCGGTCATGCGGGGCGTAGCCTAGCCGGGAAAAGAGCGCGATCAAGTGCGCAACGCGAAAGGTTGCAGGCGCGGCTCGACCTTCTACACTGGCCTGGTGCTGCGTCCGTTGAAAGTTTTCCTCAAGCGCCACATCCCGACTTTCTATCGGGGCGGACGGCTGCTGGTGAAATCGGGTTTCCGCTATTCCGAGATCGATGGCGAGCAGCGGGCCGCGTCGTTTGCCTACTATGCTTTTCTGTCGCTCTTTCCGCTGATTCTGCTGCTCATCACCTTCGGGTCCTTCTTTTGGAACAATGAAACGGCGGTCCAGGATGCGGTGATCGAATTGGTCGAAAACGTCTATCCGCTTTCCGACAGCGAAAGTGAGGGAATCAAGGAGACGATCAAGGGCTTCATTGCGCAGCGAAGTGGCGCTGGATTGTTGGCCATCGGCGGTTTGATCTGGACCTCGCTGCGCTTTTTCCAAGCGCTGGTGCGCGGGGTGAACCGCGCCTGGGGCACCAAAGAATATTCCTGGTGGCGGCTGCCTCTTCGCAATCTGATGCTGGTGGCGGTGGTCGGGGTGTCGCTGTTGGTTGGAGCCATCACTTCGTTCGTTTACACCGCCGTGGAGAAGTATCTCACGAATCACAATATGGGCGTCCCGTCGTGGGTGATCGGTCCGATTTTCACGTTTGCCAGTGTCGATCGGCTGGTGACTTTTGTGGTGCTCTCCGTCGGGCTGATCTGTTTTTTCAAAATCGCGCCGCGAAAACATCCGCGGCTCCGGTTCGTCTGGCTGCCCGCTCTGCTCAGCGCCTTCTTGTTGCAGGCGCTCCAGCTCCTTTTCGAGCTCTATGCCACCAACGTGGCGAAGTTCAACGCCATCTACGGCGCGTTCGGGGGAGCGGTGGCCTTGCTGATGTGGGTCTATTTCTCCGGATCGGTCATTATTTTCGGCGGCTGCCTCTCGGCCGTCCTCGCCGAGGAGGAGGGGCTCACTCCGCAGGAAGCCAGCGTGCCGCCGATCGAGGATGCGGTCGAAGACGCCGTGCTGGAATGAGGGCGAACGCGGGCGGTGGGCGAGGCTTGCAATCCGCGCGCAGCGTGAGAGCCTTGCTTGTGAAAAGTTTCACAAGCCGTTCATGATTGCCGCCCTGTTGCCTCGAGATCTCGCGCCGATTCACCGCCGGGTGGCGGCGGGTGAGCGAATCTCGGACGCGGACGCGCTAACCCTCTACCGGGCGAAGGATCTAAATGCGGTGGGCGCCATCGCCAACCTGGTCCGGCAACGCATCAACGGCCCGGTGGCGACTTATGTGCTCAATCGCTACATCAACTACTCGAACCTCTGCATTCTTTCGTGTCAGTTCTGCGCCTTCGCGGCTCGGAAGCGCGATCCGCACGCGTTCGAGATGGCCATTCCGGAAGTCGTGGCGACGGCTCGCGAGGCGGTGGGGCAGGGGGTCACCGAGATTCACATGGTCGGCGGGTTGCATCCGACATTGAAGGGCGAGTGGTATCTGGAATTGTTGCGCAGTCTGCGCGCGGTGAGCCCGGACCTGCATATCAAGGCTTTCACCGCGATCGAGATCCGCCATTTATCCGATCGGATCTTCAAGCGGCCGCTGCGCGAAACGCTGGAGATGCTGCGCGCGGCGGGGCTGAATTCTCTGACCGGTGGCGGCGCGGAAATTTTCCAGGCGGAGGTCCGCGATCAGATCTGCCGCGGCAAGGAGACCGCCGACGAGTGGCTCGAAACGCACCGCGTCTGGCATCAAATGGGCGAACGCAGCACGGCGACGATGCTCTACGGACACCTCGAGAGCGTGGAGGACCGGATCGACCACCTGCGGCGCCTGCGCGGATTGCAGGACGAAACGGGCGGTTTCACCGGCTTCGTGCCTTACGCTTTTGTCCCCGAAACCACCGAGCTGTCGCACCTCAAGCCCGTCAGTGGTTTCGAGGAACTGCGCAACCTCGCGGTGAGCCGCATCTATCTGGATAACTTCGATCACATCACCGCTTACTGGATCAGCACCGGTCTGCCGCTGGCGCAGATGGCGCTGAACTATGGGGTGGACGATCTGCACGGCACCATCATGGAGGAAAAAATCTTCCACATGGCCGGCGCGAAAACGCCGCAGCGCCAGACCGCCGCCATCATGGAACGGACCATTCGCGAGGCGGGACGCGAGCCGCGGCAGCGCGACAGCTATTACCGGCCGATCGCTTCGACGGCCTTCCGCGAAGCCGCCCTCGCGTGAGTTCCTCTCCGGCATTGGGGCGGCTGCGCGTGGGCTGCGTGCAGTATCTCAACGCCCGCCCGCTCATTCATGCCTACGAGGGCGAGGTGCAGTTTCATCATCCGGCCGTCCTGGCTGAGAAACTGCGGAGGAACGAACTGGATATCGCGCTGGTGCCTAGTTTCGAGTTATTCGCCCGGCCCGAGTCCTATTATATAGTTGATGGCGCGGCCATCGCTTCGCACGGTCCGGTCTATAGTGTCTTCATGGCCTACCGTGGAAAACTGGAGGCTGTGCGGACCGTGGCGCTCGATCCAGCTTCGCTTAGCTCCGCCCACCTCGCCCAATGTCTCTTCGAACATTTTCATAAACACGGATTCGACTATGTCAGCGATGCCGGGCAGGCCGATGCTCGGGTGCTCATCGGCAACCAGGCGATTCGTTTTCGACAGGCGGCCGGCCCGGACTGGCACTTCCTCGATTTTGGGGAAGAATGGCAGCGTCTCACCAGGCACCCGTTCGTTTACGCATTGTGGTTGATCCGGGAGGACACCCCCGGCGCCCGGGCGGCGGCAGAGGAGCTGCGACGACTGCGAGCACTGGGTCTCGCACATCTGGGAGGAGTGATCGATACACCGAGCGAATTTGGGAGAGCTTTTCAGCGAGAATATCTCACCCGGCACATCCAGTTCAGTCTCGGACCCGCGGAGAAGAGCGGTCTTTTCGAATTCGGCCAAATCCTCCAGGAGCTTCGGCTGGTGCCGACCCGTCCGATCCGCCCGATCTTCATCTGATCCGCGCGGCACCGCTCCGGGTAAACCCCGACGCCCGACCGTTTGTTCGATGCGAATCAGTTTCGCCCTTTGTTTGAGGGGTTTTAACCTAAGCAACTGATCAATATGAACGAAGACAAAGATAAAGATTTGAATCGTGACCCCATCACGGGCGAGCCCGGCTCTCATCCGGTCGGAACCGGACTTGGTGCCGCAGGTGGCGGAGCAGCCGGTGCGGCGGCCGGGGCGGTCGGAGGCCCCGTCGGAGCCGCAGTGGGAGGAATTGTGGGAGCCGTGGTGGGTGGCCTGGCCGGCAAAGGCGTCGCCGAAGCGATTGACCCTACCGCGGAAGACCAGTATTGGCGCGAGAATTACCGCCACGAGGACTACATCGATTCGGACCTCGATTACGACCACTATGAGCTCGCCTATCGGACCGGCTATACGGGTGCCGGAAAATATCCGGGTCGTAAGTTTGACGAGGTCGAAAGTGATCTGGAGCGCGACTACGAACACGCCAGAGGTGAGTCGAAGCTTGAATGGGCCAAAGCCAGACACGCGAGTCGGGCGGCCTGGCATCGGGTCGAGCGGGCCTTGCCTGGCGACGCCGATGGAGATGGCCGGTGAGTTAGACCATTCACTTCTCGAAAAAGCCCGCCGGGAAATCTGGCGGGCTTTTTCATATTCTGACGATCTCACATTTCAGGGTTAGGCCCTTGCGGACCCGCCCGGTGCCCGCTTTGCTTCTCGGGTGATCTCCCGCCGCACCAAACGTCTCGTCATCGGCTTTGGCTGCCTGATCTTCCTCGTGGCCATCATTCTGTTCTCGGTCGCTCGTTATTTCGCCAACGCCGCCGAGCAGCGACGCTACGCGGAGGAGAAAGCCGCCCTCGCGCCGAGGGCGCAACTGAGGGTGGAGGTCGTCCGCCGGGACGTGGAACGCGAACGCCGGATGAGCGCCGAGGTGCTGCCGTGGTATGCGGCGTCGGTGGCAGCCGAGGTGACGGGGCGGGTGGTCGAGGTGAAGGTGAACGCGGGCACCGTCGTGGCGGCGGGTGATCCGCTGGTGGTGCTCGATAGTGCCATGTCGAAGCTGGAGAAGGAGTCGGCCCAGGCGCAGCTCTCCGCCGCAGCCGCCGAGATGGCGGAGGCGGCACGGCTCGAAAAGGAATCCCGCGATCTCAGCAAGCGAGGGGTGATCTCGAAGACGGAACTGGCGGCGGCGCGGAGCCGGGCGCAGGTCGCGCAGGCGACCGTCGAGCGTCTGGAGGCGGAACTCGGGCGTCTGGAAGAAATGCTCGGGCGCCACGTGGTGGCGGCGCCCTTCGAGGGCATCGTGCGGGCTCGGGTGGTCGATGTGGGCGATGCCGTGAATGTGAATCAGCCGGTGGCCGAGGTCGTGCAGATCGATCCGTTGCGGGTGGTCTTCAGCCTGAACGAGAATGAAGTCAGCGCCGTGGAACAAGGCGGGGAAGTTCGCGTGCAACTGCCCGAGAAGCCGGGGGACGAATTCCACGCGGAGGTGGTGCAAATCGGTCGTTCCGCCGATCCCGTTACCCGGCTTTTCCGGGTCGAGGCGAAGCTGGAAAACCCCGGCGGCAAGCTCCTGAGCGGCACGGAAGCGGTGGTCTTCCTCACGCTCGAGCGATCGAAACAGCAGCTCGTGCTACCGACCTCAGCCGTGCGATTGATCGGGCGCGAAGCCTGGGTGGAGCGGCTGCGGAAAGGTGAGGATCGCGCGGATCGCGTGCAGGTCCGGATCGGCCCGGAAACCGACGGATATTATCCCGTGCTGAAGGGGTTGGACGAAGGGGATCGCCTGATCGTTCGCTAGTCGAATTTGATCGAGATGCACTGGCGGAATCCCATCGCCCATCTGCGGCGGATCGAGGCGGACCCACGCCAGATTGCGCGCGGTTTCGCCCTTGGAGTGCTGCTCGGGTTCACGCCGCTTTTCGGTCTGAAAACACTGCTCGCGCTGCTGTTCGCGTGGTGGCTGCGGGGGAACAAAGTCGCCGCCGTGGCCGGCGTCACGCTCCACGATCTCGCCACCCCGTTCATCCCGCTGCTGCTCCGGCTGGAATACGACACCGGATTCTGGCTGCTCTCTCGGCCGCACGAGCTGCCGCCGCCCCTATCGCTGCATCACCTTTCCTGGCAGGCGATGCTGAACTGGACCACTTTTTTGCGCGGAGGCGTTCCGCTGTTGCTGGGTTTGCTCGTCATCGGGCTGCCCATTTCGGTGGCGGTCTATCTGGTCCTGCGCTCGATTCTCGCGCGGAAAACAGCCTGATCTATCCCGCTTTGGCGCCCTCGACCAGTGGGCGCACGAACCCGGCCACCCGCTCCACCATATCGGGGTCTGATCCGTGTTTCGCGATCTGCTTCACGATCGCGCTCCCCACCACCACGGCATCGCCCGAGCCGGCCACCTCGCGCGCCTGTTCGGGAGTCGAGATGCCAAACCCGATGGCCACCGGCAGGTCGCTCACTTCGCGAATTTTGGCCACGTCCCCGCCGATGGAGGATGAGACCTTGGATTGCTCACCCGTCACTCCCACCCGCGACACGTAGTAAATGAACCCTTCCGCCTGCGCCGCGATCTTCCGCATGCGGTCGGGTGGCGTGGTCGGCGCGATCAGCCGGATCTTTTGAATGCCGCTCGTCCTGGCAAACTCCGCGTCGAGCACGTCCTCATCCGGCGGCAGATCCAGCAGCAGGACCCCGTCCACCCCCGCCTCGGCCGCCCGCTCGAAGAACCGGGCGAACCCCATCGTGTAGATCGGGTTCATATAAGTGTAAAGCACGATCGGCAGCTCCGAGCGCTCCCGGATCGTCCGCACGCAATCCAGCACGCCCGCCGCGGTCGTGCCGGTCTCCAGCGCGCGCTGCGCCGCCAGTTGATTCACGATGCCATCCGCCAGCGGATCGGAAAACGGCAGCCCCAGTTCCAGCACATCGACCCCGCATTTCTCGAAAGCCAGCGCCAGCTCCACCGTCGCCGCCAGGCTCGGATCGCCCGCGCTGATGTAGGCGATGAAACCCTTCTTCCCGGTCTCTTTCAGCGCGCGGAAGGTGCGGTCGATGCGGTGGTCCTGACTCATGGCTTGGGAGCGGCGGATGATGCCGCTCCTTGCGCAAATGAGCAAAGCATTTACGCTGGCTCCGCCATGCCGGTCGCCACACCACCGCCGACGCTGAACCTCACCGTCCACGAAATTTACACCTCTGTGCAGGGCGAGAGCACGTGGGCCGGCCTGCCCTGCGTCTTCATCCGGCTCACCGCCTGCGATCTGCGCTGCACCTATTGCGACACCGCCTACGCTTTTTATAAAGGCGACCGCCGCCCGCTGGACGACGTCCTGGCCGAAGTGCTGGCGGTGGATTGCCCGCTGGTCGAAGTCACCGGCGGCGAGCCCCTCCTGCAAAAAAACGTCCTCCCGCTCATGGCCCGGTTGTGCGATGCCGGCCGCACCGTTCTCCTCGAGACCAGTGGCGCCCACGACATTTCGCGCATCGATCCGCGCGTCCACCGCATCATGGACCTGAAGACACCCGACAGCGGCATGTGCGACCGCAACCGCTACGCCAACCTCCCGCACCTCACCCCGCGCGATGAAGTGAAGTTCGTTATCGCCTCCCGCCGGGACTACGAATGGTCCCGCCAGCAAATCCACGAGCACGACCTCGCCGCGCGCTGCGGCTGCGTCCTTTTCTCGCCCGTTTTCGGCGAAATCGAGCCGCGCGACATCGTGGCGTGGATTCTGGAAGATCGGCTGCCCGTCCGCTTCCAGCTCCAGATGCACAAATTCATCTGGGACCCGCGCCAGCCCGGCGTGTAGAAACAGCCATGCGCTGCCGCCTGACCAAAGACTTCACCTTCGAAGCCGCGCAGACCCTGCCCGCCGCCCCCGAGGGCCACAAATGCCGCGGCCTGCACGGGCACAGTTTCAAGATCGAAGTCACCGTCGAAGGCGAAGTCGATCCCGCCACCGGCTGGGTTTACGATCACGCCATCATCGGCCGCGCCATGAAGCCGCTCGTCGCCCGGCTCGACCACAGCTACCTCAACGAGATCGAAGGCCTGGAAAACCCGACCATCGAGAACATGGCCGCCTGGTTCTGGCAGCGGATCGCCCCCCAGTGCCCCGGCCTCGCCGAGATCGTCGTCCACGAGACCCCGACCGCGCGGTGCGTCTATCGCGGAGAGTAACTGCCGAGAGATGAAAATTGGCAGTTTCGAAATGGCTTCAACCCGTTTTAGCGGAGAGCGGCCGCCAACAACCGGAATGACCGCGCAGAGCCCTCCACTGGATATCCGATGAAATCTTCCTGCTGCCTTCCTGTGGCCGAAGCTCGCCAGCCTCTCGCGGAGCCGCTTCTGTCGTTTGCGCGTCGAACGCTCTCGACTGAGGGCATGATTCGATTGGAGGGCGGATCGTTCCTCATGGGCTCCGAAGGTAAGGAAGTGTGGCTCGGCGACGGGGAGGGACCGGTCCGCCCGACCGATTTGCGGCCGTTCTGGCTCGACGCGACCGCGGTCACGAACGACGCGTTCGCCGCCTTCGTGGATGCGACGGGCTACGTGACCGAGGGCGAGCGTTTCGGATGGTCCTTCGTGCATCACAGCCAGCTCGCAAAGGCGAAACGCAAAGCGCTCGTGGACCGGCGGGTGGCTGGCCTGGAGTGGTGGTATGCGGTCGAGAAAGCCAACTGGCGGCATCCGCTCGGAGGCGGACGCGACTATCGGAAACTCGATCGGGCGGATCATCCGGCAGTTCACCTCTCTTGGAACGATGCCGCGAACTACGCTCGGTGGGCAGGTAAACGCCTTCCCACCGAAGCCGAGTGGGAGTTTGCGGCCCGGGGCGGGCTCGCGCAGAAGCTGTATCCCTGGGGCGACGAACTTCATCCCGGCGGCAAGCACTGCTGCAATATCTGGCAGGGCGAATTCCCGACCCACGATCGCGGCGACGACGGCTACACTGGGACCGCGCCGACCCGTTCTTTCAAGGCCAACGGCTGGGGGTTCTACAACATGACGGGCAACGTCTGGGAATGGGTGGGGGACTGGTTTGACCCGGCCTATGCCAGCCGCGCGCCGCGCGAAAATCCCCCCGGCCCTGAAACAGGCGATCGGAAAGTCATGCGCGGCGGCTCCTACCTCTGCCACATCAGCTACTGCAACCGTTACCGTTGTTCCGCCCGCACTTCCAATACCTTGGACACTTCCTCGGGCCACTTGGGGTTCCGCTGCGCGGCGGACATTGCGGCGGAGTAGGGGTCTCCGAATTAAACCTCGAGGGCGTCGTCGAGGGCGTCGTTCTCGGTGGCGACCATGAATGGAGCGCGCCAACCATTCCAGGTTGAGGAGGTGGTGACGTCGGCCACCTTTTGCCGAAAAACAAAACAGCCGGGCACTCGGCCCGGCTGATGGAAATAATTTTGGCTGAAGCTAACTCAGACGTGAAAGCGGAACTTGGCTTTGTTCCGTTTGGCGTTGGCCTTGGCTTTGCGCTTGGTCTTCTGAACCGGTGTCTCGAAGGCCCGCAGACGGCGCACTTCTTCCATCACCCCTTCAGAATCGAGCTTGTTCTTGAGGCGCTTGAGAGCGCGATCGATCGGCTCACCTTTGCGGACTGTGACTTCGGGCATAAGAATCCTGATAGAGAATGGTTATTTTGAAAAAATTGACCGATTACGGAATTCCCAGAATCGGCGGAGGGGAACGCTAGGAGGAATTCCGGGGCGGGTCAACGTTTAATCGCTTAATCAAAGGAATGTTGGGGTTGGAGCAAAATCGGAATAATGGTGGGGGCAAAACTGGAATTCTTCATAAGGGCGTCACTTGGCCCTTGACCCCAGCGTGGAGCCAGCCTCGGAGGAGGCCGACGGAGAGGCTGGCCGCCCGCCTTCCCTTTCCCACCACCTCCAGAGCCGTCATTTCCCTTGAACTTGCCGCGGCCAACGCAAACAGTTTGCCGCTCCGCATGAAGCTGATCGACCGATACATCGTCCGCCAACTCCTGGTGACGGCGATCTTCGCGATCGCCGTGCTGAGTCTGGTGCTGGTGCTGGGCAAGATCTTCAAGGAGCTGCTCGATCTGCTGGTCAATCACGAGGTGCCGATGCAGTACATCCTCACCTTCATCGCCTATATCCTGCCGTTCTCGCTCACCTTCACCGTTCCGTGGGGATTTCTAACGGCGGTGCTGCTGGTGATGGGGAAAATGTCGGCGGAAAACGAGCTGGTGGCGCTGCGCTCGATCGGGGTGAGCATGGCGCGGGTGAGCATGCCGCTGATCCTGCTGGCGGTGATGGCCTGCGGGATCTGTCTTTGGATCAATCTCGAGGTGGCGCCGCGCGCGCAGGAGCGGATGCGGAGCACCATTTTCCAGATCGCGACGAGCAATCCGCTGGCCATGTTTAACAGCGACGAGGTGATCGACGAGTTCCCGGATCACAAGATCTACGTGGAGAAAAAGCACGGCACCAAGCTGGAGAATCTGCTGCTCTACGAATATTCCGACGGCGAGGACCCGATCCGGGTGATCACGGCGGGCGGCGGGGAGATCAAGACGGACCTGGAGAATCAGCAGGTGCTCCTGAAACTTTACGACGCGCATTACGAGGGGCGCGACCAGCAGGATCCGGGGGACCTTGATAAGATTCAGCAGGGCATCACGATGGGGGAGGTGGTGCTGCCGATCTCCCTGCGGGAGCTCTACGAGAAAAACCGGAAGCGGCAGAGCATGGGGCAGGAGACGCTGCGGCAACTGCTCTCGCGCGACGATGAGTCGAAGACGGCGGCGCGAATGGAGGTGAGTCGGCGGTTCTCGCTGTCGTTTGCCTCGCTGGCTTTTGCGCTGATCGGGGTGCCGCTGGCGATCACCGCGCACCGGCGAGAGACGTCGATCGGGTTTTTCTTCAGCCTGGTGATCGCGTTCGTTTACTTCTTTTTCATCATCCTGGCGAACATGGCCAAGAACAACGCGGCGCTTCGCCCGGAGCTGCTCATCTGGGCGCCGAATGTGGTCTTTATCGGGCTGGGCCTGTGGCTGTTTTACAGGCTGAGCCGCCGGTAGGGCCTGTCGATCGCCTTTACCCGCGACCGACGGCCTGGAGGATGGGCTGAATCGACTCGGTCAGCTCGCGGAATTTTCCGAAGTCCACCTGCTGCTGCCCGTCGCTGAGCGCTTCGGCGGGATTAGGGTGCACTTCGATGATGAGTCCGTCCGCCCCCATGGCCACGGCTCCACGGCAGAGCGTCGTGACCAGATCGGCGCGGCCGGCACCCTGGCTGGGATCGACGATGACCGGCAGGTGCGACTCGCGTTTGGCGATGGCGACGGCGGCGAGGTCCAGGGTGTTGCGGGTGTAGGTCTCGAAGGTGCGGATGCCGCGTTCGCAGAGCATGACGTTCGGGTTCCCGTGGGCGAGGATGTATTCGGCGCCGAGAAGCCACTCCTCGACCTTCTGGCTGAGACCACGCTTGAGCAGGATCGGCTTGCCGCTCCTGGCCGCCTCGACGAGGAGCCGGAAATTCTGAGCGTTGCGGGCGCCGATTTGCAGGATGTCGGCGGAGGCGGCGACGTGCTCGACATCGCGTTCGCCGAGCACTTCGGTCACGATCTTGAGGCCGGTTTCCTGTTTCGCGACCTGCAGGAGTCGCAAACCTTCGCGCCCCAAGCCCTGGAACTCGTAGGGGGAAGTTCGCGGTTTGTAGGCTCCACCGCGGAGAATGGTGGCGCCGGCGGCCCTGACGGCGCGGGCGGTGGTGAGCAGTTGCTCCTCGGTTTCCACGGAGCAGGGCCCGGCCATCATGGTGAAATTGGGACCCCCCACTTTGAGGCCATCCACATCGATGACGGTGTCTTGCGGATGCGATTCGCGGCTGACCAGCTTGTAGCGGCGCTGGACCCGCATGACCTGCTGCACCTGCGGCATGGCGTTGAGCGATTCGAGCGGGGGCAGGGTGCGCTCATCTCCGATGGCCGCGACGACGGTCTGCTCGCTGCCGAAAATGGGGCGCGGGTCGTAGCCGAGGTGCGCGACCTCCTCGATAACGGCGTCGATTTGCTCGCGGCTGCTGCCGACCTTTAGAACGATGATCACGGCGGGGAGTGTCAGGCGCGCCGCGAGGGCGTTCAATCCCGAAAGTAAGACGGATCTTCCATCTGTCCCGCCGCCTGCCGCCTCACTGGCGCTCGCCCGGACAGATTGCAAATCTGTCTTACGTGGCTTCACGCCGGCATCTTTGCCCTTCCGTTCGCGGAATGCCGCCGCCTACACTGGAAGCTGTGTCTGATTTTACCGGCGGTGGCATTGATGAATTGCCCGAGAGCGCACACTCCACGGGGGACCGGGATTTTGACCGGCGCATCCAGGATCTGGTGCGGGACTGGGGCGGGGGGAACTCGCCGGAACTGATCGAGGAAATGATCCTTTCGGCCCTCAAAATGGGCAGCGATGGGCTGGGCAAGGCGGACCTGAAGCTCTTCTCGAGGTCACTAAAGGAGCTGCGCTATGCCGCCAAGGTCTTCAGTCCGTACGAAGACAGGCGCAAAGTCGTCGTCTATGGCTCCGCCCGGACGCCTTACATCGAGCCCGTCGCCCTCGCGGCCGAAGCCTTTGCCCGAGCGCTGCGCGAGCTCGACTACATGATTATCACCGGTGCTGGCGACGGCATCATGGGGGCGGCGCAAAAAGGAGCCGGCATGGAGCACAGCTTCGGGCTCAACATCAAGCTGCCCTTCGAGCAGCGCGCCAACGAATACATCCACGGCGACGCCAAGCTGATCAGCTTTAACTATTTTTTCACCCGGAAGCTCAATTTCATGAAAGAGGCCCACGCCATCGCGCTCTTTCCCGGCGGCTTCGGGACGATGGACGAATCCTTCGAGGCCCTCACTCTCATGCAAACCGGCAAAGCGAGGGTGCTGCCCATCGTGCTGCTCGATCAGCCCGGCGGCAAATACTGGGAAACGTGGCTAAGTTTCCTCCGGGACTTCCTGCTCAAGCGCAATCTGGTTGGTCCGGACGACTTTCACCTTTTCAAAATTTGTCCTGATGTCAATGAAGCCGTCACCGAGATCCGGACCTTCTACCGGCGCTTCCATTCCTACCGCTGGGTGCGGCAGAGGCTAGTTATACGTCTTACGGAAAAACCAACGCAAGCTGCTGTCGATGAGTTGACAGAGGAATTTTCTGATTTACTCATTGAGGGGAGTATTTTCCGGACCGCTGCATTGCGCGAAGAGCGGAACACTCCGGAGCTGAATCACCTGCCCCGAGTCGTGCTCACACCGCATCGGCACAACTTCGGGCGTCTGCGCCAACTGATCGACGCCCTCAACCAAGCGGAAACCGAACTCTGACTCAGGCTCGTTTTTGCACGATATAGTCGTGCATTGAGTTCACCGTCGCCAGGGCCTGCCGGGCGGCGTCTGAGTTCGGGACCGACACTCCGAATTGCTTCTCCAATCCGACTACCAGTTCCAGAGCATCGATCGAATCCAACCCGAGACCTTCTGGTCCGAAGAGAGGGGTTTCGTCGCCAATCTCCTCTAGGGATACTTTCAACATGAGGCTCTCGATCATCATTTCCTTGATCTCGTCTTTGAGGCTGGTGGCGGACATCCGCGAGAGATTATGCGCCAAAAGAGAAAGTGCAACTCTCAATCCCGCGAGCGGACAAAGCTCGCTAAGTCCTTTCCCTTCAACGGGAAATAACCGGTAACGCTGTGTCCCGCCCGTCGCGCCAACGCCTCGATCTCCTGCTCGTCGAGCGCGGACTTTCCGAAAGTCGCGAGAAGGCTCGGCGAGCCATCATGGCCGGCGAAGTCAGGGTGGGGGACCTGGTTTTCGACAAACCCGGCACCAGAATCCCGGCGGATGCGATGATCTCGGTGGCTGAGCCGCCCCGCTACGTGGGGAGGGGGGGGCTTAAGCTCGAAGCGGCCCTGGCGCATTTTCGGATCCCCGTGGAGGCAACTATCTGTCTCGACGTGGGCGCTTCCACGGGCGGATTTACCGACTGTCTGCTCCAGCACGGCGCGAGTCGGGTCTATGCCGTCGATGTCGGTCACAGCCAACTCGCCTGGAATATCCGGAGCGATCCGCGAGTGCTCGTGGCGGAGCGGCTGAACGCGCGCTACCTCACTCGCGAAGATGTGCCGGAAAAGATCGATCTGGGGGTGATCGACGTCTCTTTCATCTCGCTGACTTTGATCTTGCCGCCCGTTTTTCATCTGCTAAGCCCAACAGGTATGGTCGTCGCCCTGGTGAAACCGCAGTTTGAACTGGCTCGTGAGGATGTCGGGAAGGGGGGCATCGTGCGGGATCCCGAAGCTCACCGGCGGGCCGTGGAAAAGATCGAGCGTTTTACCCGCGAGAACCTTAAAGCCAGGTGGCTCGGCTGGATCGCTTCGCCCATCACCGGCGCCACCGGGAATCACGAGTTTCTTGCCCTCCTCGCCAGATGATCGGCCTCATCGCCCACACCGGCAAACGGGGAGCCAAAAAACTGCTGGCCAATCTCGTCGAGGAATTTTCGAGTCACGGCATCAATGTCCTTCTGGAGGATGCGACCAGTCAACTGATCGGCCCCGCCAGCGGCCTGACCACCCATACCCTCGGGCGGCGCTGCCAACTGCTCGTTGTCCTCGGTGGCGACGGCACTCTGCTCCAGGTCGTGGGCGATTTGCAGGATAACATCATCCCGCTCTTCGGCATTAACACCGGCACGCTCGGGTTTCTGACCTGCCTGAGCGCTTCGGCTTATCAAGCGGCCGTGAAAGCCATCTGCGGAAAACATTTTCTCCTGAGCCGCCGCACCATGCTGCGGGTCGTCCTCGAGCGAAAGGGCGAAAAGATCGCGCAGCGGCACGGTCTGAACGATGTGGTCATCAGCCGCGGGAGTCTTTCCCGGCTGATCAAACTGGAAGCGCATGTGAACGGCGCTTTTCTCACCGAATACAGCGCCGACGGTCTCATCGTAGCCACCGCCACCGGCTCCACGGCCTATTCGCTGGCCGCTGGCGGACCGATCATGAGCCCGGACTCCGGCGTCTTCGCGATCACTCCGATCTGCCCCCACGTCATGACCAACCGGACGGTGATCGTCAGCGACAGCTCGGTCATCGAGATCAAGCCAGGCCGATCCGAGCCCGAGGTGTTTCTGACCGTGGATGGCCAAGAACTCCATCCGCTCACGCCGGGGGACGTGGTCCGAGTCTCCAAGGCGAGCCGCGAGCTGCCGCTGGCCATTTTGCCCGACACCACCTTTTTCGAAATCCTCCGCCAAAAGCTCAAGTGGAGCGGCACCGCCATATGATCACCCTCGGCAATACCCTCAAAGTGGAGGACATCATCATCGATCTGCCGGGCGCTTCGGTGGCCGATGCCACCCGTGACCTCATGAATCTGCTGCGACATGACAAGCGGATTACCGACTGGGCGAAATTCGTGGATAGCATGGGGCAGACTGATATCTGCGTCGCCGGCGAGCTGAAGACGAACTTCTGCATTCCGCACTCCCGCAGTCAGGCCGTTCGCAACATGGTTATCGCGGCTGGTCGTTGCAGCGGTGGTTTGCCGATGAGCGCCTCCGACCCGTCGGAGCGGTGTCATTACGTGTTTTTGATCGGCATCCCGTCCGCCATGGACGGTGAATATCTGCGTTTGATCGGGTCGCTGTCCCGCATTTTCCACAGCGCCACGGCCGTCGGGCAGCTCAACGCCGCCGAGACGGCGGCCGAGTTTCACGCCGCTTTGGGCAGCGCGGAACGGGCGTTTTAGCGTTCCGACCGCCGTCGAGCTCCAAGGAGCGCGGACGTCCCGTCCGCTTCGGCCAACTGAATGGATCAGGGGAGCGGACAGGATGTCCGCGCTCCTTGAATTTTGGGACTATAGATTCCACACGTTATTCACACCCGTCCAAATCCCAGCGCCCGAGATGCATAATTATAACATCATACAATGTATGTCATATAAAATAGAGCGGATGGGGCGTTCTCCCGGTCCTCTTCGGCTGGCTGACTCAGGCACCGGCGACCCAGAGCGCGGACGTCTCGTCCGTCATCCTCTATCTATTTAGATGGCCGACGGCGGACAGGATGTCCGCGCTCCGCCGTTAGGAGCTTTTGCTGAAGAAGCCTCAGCACGGCGGCTTCTTCCGGACGCAGGCTTTTCAGGTCATGGGCAATTTGGGCGCTGGCTTTCGCTTCCAAGTGCTGGACGAGCGTTCCGTCGAGATACGTGTCGAGAATGACGGGATGCACGTAGCACTTCCGGCACATCGCCGGTGTGTTGCCGAGCCTCTTGGCGACGGCTTCTAGGGCCGCGATCAGATTTTGCTGGGCCTCTTTCGTCGTCCCGAATCGTTCGAACTCCCGCAACGCCCGAGCTGCCAGGACTGTGCCAGCCCAAGTCCGGAAATCCTTGGCGGTGAAACTCTCCCCGGCGATCTCGCGCAAATATTCATTCACGTCCGTCGAGGTCACGTCGTGACGCTTGCCCTCTCCGTCCAGATACTGGAAAAGCTCGTAGCCCGGCAAATCGAGGCACTTTTTCACGATCTTGCGCAGATCAGCATCGCGCACGTCGATGCGGTGATCCTTCCCGCTCTTCCCGCGAAACTCGAAGGTGACCTGACCGCGCTTCGTTTTGACGTGTTTGTGCCGCATGGTCGTGAGGCCGTAGGAGAAATTCTCGCGGGCATACTCGTCATTCCCGACGCGGATGAGCGTGGTCTCGAGCAATCGCACCACGGCGGCCAGCACTTTGGTGCGGGACATTCCGGGCGCTTTCAGGTCCCGCTTTACCCGGCGGCGGATGGTCGGGAGCACCTTGCCGAAGGCGATCATGCGATCGTATTTCGTGCTGTCGCGGAAGGCCCGCCAGTCGGCGTGATAGCGATACTGTTTCCGGCCTCGCGCGTCCCGTCCGGTGGCCTGCAGGTGGCCGTTTTCCAGCGGGCAGATCCACACGCCACTCCAAGCCGGAGGAATGGCCAGGCGCTTGATTCGCGTCAAAGTGGCGCGATCCTTGACGGTTTTCCCATCCGCGTCGCGATAGGTGAACGCCTTTCCAGTCCGGCGCCGGCTCAGGCCCGGCTTGCTATCGCTGACGTAGCGCAGCCCAGCTTTTCGGGCGGAAACGGTGGGTTCCAGGGAAACTTCTGCGAGGGAAATACGGCTGACCATTCGCATTTCGATTCGCTCTCTGGCAGCGAGCCGGATGCGGGGACCTCACTGCCCCCAGTCGGGGTTCGACCTGCCCCGGCCCTGTCCCCTACCCCTTGACCTCGCACACGACGCGGAAGCCGACATCGTTCGAGGAAAAGTTGGGCAGACTGAAGCCGCGCGCGCTGCAACGCAGGTTCTGCGCCCGCGATTTCCAGCTTCCTCCGCGGCAGACGCGTTTCTGGCCGTTGGTGGGGCCGCGCGGATTGGTGCGCTCCTTGCCTTTGTAAACTTCGAAGAAATCGAGGCACCATTCCCAGACGTTGCCGGCCATGTCTTCCGCGCCAAACGGGCTGGCGCCTTTCGGAAAGGAACCCACGGGAGAGGTCTGGGCAAAACCGGTGTCGAAGCGCGCATCGGCCCAGGCAAAAGTGGTGTTTTTGTCGGCAAAGTTGGCCCGGCCGCTGCCGTCGAGGCGCTCGCCCCACGGAAAATTCCGGCCTTCGGAGCCGCGCGCGGCATATTCCCATTCCGCTTCGGTCGGCAGCCGGTATTCCTTCCGCTCGCGGGCACTGAGCCATTTGGTGAACTGGATAGCGTCCTCGCTGCTGACGTAAACCACCGGATGATTGTCGTCCGCCCAGGCCGCCCGGCGGGTGCGGTGGGTGGGATCGAATTCCTCAAACTCGCGATTGGTCACCGGATAGCGGCTTACGTAATAACCGGTGAGGGTTACTTGGGTGACCGGTTGTTCGTTCGACAAGGCGTCGGCCGCGGCGCTGCCCATCTCGAAAACGCCCGAGGCCACGTATTTCATCTCTCCTCCGAGCGAATTCTTATAGTCGGGATGCTGCTGCCGCTCGCGCGCGCGAGCCAGCGGCGAGCTGCTGATG
>JBGTNO010000060.1:0-8167 GCA_041743065.1 Chthoniobacterales bacterium | reverse complement strand
CCGGACGCAGGGGCGAGCTGACCGCGGCGACTTCTTTCAGGGCAGCCAGTCCGGGCCAGCGGGTGCGCTCCATCTGACGCAGGCCGTGCGCGGCCAAGGTCCGGTTTTCGGCGACCAGCGGGACGATGTCGGCGATGGTGGCGAGGGCGACGAGATCGAGAATGTCGCGGAGGTCGAAGCCCTCGACGGGGCGGGTCTTGAGCAGGGCGTGGCAGACTTTGAAGACGATGCCGGCGCTGCACAGGTAATGAAAATCGTCGCCTAGCTTCGGGTTGACCAGGGCGGTGCAGGCGGGGAGCGCTTCCTTCGGCTCGTGATGATCGAGGATGAGGACATCGACTCCGGCGGCCTGGAGGATGGCGGTTTCTTCGATTGAGGTGGTGCCGCAATCGATGGCGACGAGGAGCCCAGGCTGATGCTTCGCGAGGCAGCGGGCGACGCCGGAGGCGCTGAGGCCGTAGCCTTCATCCATCCGCTCGGGAAGGAAACAGGCGGGCTCGGCTCCACCGGCACGGAGGACGCGGGCAAGAAGGGCGAGCGAGGCGACGCCATCGACGTCGTAATCGCCGTAGAGGACCACCGGTTCGGCCCGCTCGAGCGCGAGAATCAGCCGATCGACCGCCGCCCGCATATTCGGCAGGGCAAATGGATCGCCCAGCTCGCGCAGCCGCGGACGCAGGAAGGCCTCCGCTTCTGCGGGATCGAGGATTCCCCGCTGGCAGAGCAGCTCCGCCACAAAAGGCGGCAGCTTGAGCGCCTGCGCCAGCCTGGTTGTCGCCACGGGATCGGCGGCGGGAGCGAGAATCCAGCGGAGGTCGGGCTGCATGAAAAAAGAGTCAAGGAGCGCGGGCGTTCCGTCCGCTTCGTCGATCTGACTAGATTGGGAGACGCGGACGAAACGTTCGCGCTCCTTGGATTCTAGGAACCGGCGGCCACGTTTCGCAGGCGCTCGCGGGCTTCCTCGCGCTCGCGCACCTCGGTGCTGAGATCGCGCCCGCTCCGGCTCGACCACCAGAGCACGATCGGCGCCGCGATGAAGATGGAGGAATAGGTGCCGACCAGGATGCCGACGAGGATGGAGAACGAAAAGTCCTTCAACACAGGTCCGCCGAAAATATAGAGCGTCAGCAAAGTGAGCAGGGTGGTGCCGCTGGTCAGCAAGGTGCGGCTCAGGGTGTCGTTGATGGCCGAGTTCATGATCTCGGCGATGCTTCCTTTGCGCGCGCTGCGCAGGCCCTCGCGGATGCGGTCGTAAACGACGATGGTGTCGTTAATCGAGTAACCGGCGATGGTCAAAATCGCGCCGATCATGATGAGCGACAGCTCGCGTCCGGTGAACGCAAAGACGCCGAGCGTGATGATGACATCGTGCAGGAGGGCGACGATCGCGCCGATGGCAAAGGAAAACTCGAAGCGCAGGGTGACAAAAAGCATGATGCCGATCACGCCGAGGATGAGGGCGATGATGGAATTGCGCGCGAGTTCGCCGCCGACGAGCTTGCCAACGCGATCGGTCGAGAGAACCTCGATGCCGGCATCGGGCAGTGCCGTTTGCGCCTGCGCCGCAATCTGGTCCGCCGTCTCGAAAGGCGCCCTGATCGTGAAGATTTCCTTGCCGGTCGTGGTGTCCGCTTCCTCCTGGATGATGGGGTCGAGCCCGATCGGTTCGAGCGCGGTCCGCATCTCCGCTACGCTGACGGGGCTGGCCGAGCTGAGCATGACGAGATCGCCGCCGGTGAAGTCGATCCCAAAATTTTTGTCTCCCCGCAGAGTGAAAATGAGGATGCTGGCCAGGCAGGCCGCCACCGACATGCCCACAAAGAGGCCGCGCTTGGAGAGGAAATCCCAGCCGCGTCCGCGGATGAGATTGAGCATGGTCAAATTCTTGAGCAGGTTGCCCGCGAGGCTCCACTCGAAGAGGACGCGGGTGACGATCATGGCGCAGAAGACGGAGCCGAGAATGCCGACGGTGAGGGTGATGACGAAGCCTTTGACCGGCCCACTGGCCCGCCAGAAGAGGATGGCGGCGGTGATGAGGGTGGTGGCGTTGGCGTCGAAAATGGCGGAGAAGGCTTTGCTGTAGGCGGCGTCGATGGCGGCGCCCAAGGATTTGCCGGCTTCCAGCTCCTCGCGCAGACGCTCGTAGATGAGCACGTTGGCATCGACGGCCATGCCGATGGTGAGCACGATGCCGGCGATGCCCGGCAGGGTGAGGGTGAACCCGAACATGGCGATGATGCCGAAGAGGATCACGATGTTCGCGAGCAGAGCGATGACCGCGAAGATACCGGAGAGCCGGTAGTAGATGACGACGAAGACGAGGGTGGCGAGCAGCCCGGCGATGCCGGCGTAGATGCCGCTCTTGATGGAGTCCGCGCCGAGCGTGGCGGAAGCGTCGCGCTGCTCCTCGATCACGACGGGGGTGTCGAGCGGGTTCTCCAGCACGCTGGCGAGGTTGCGCGCTTCTTTTTCCGTGAAGTTGCCGGTGATGGAGCAACGCCCCTGATACATGGCCTCTTGAATGACCGGGGCGGACATGACCTGGCCGTCGAGCACGATCGCGAACCGCTCCTTCACATGTTTCCCGGAGAGATCGCCAAACTCCTTGGCCCCCTGGCTGTCGAAGGTCAGCCCAATGCCCCAGCCCTGCTGGTCAAAGGTGGCATAGGCGCTGGAGACGCGCTTGCCATCCATGTCGGCCTCCCGATGAATCAGGATCGGATATTCGGCGGCGTCCTCCTTGGTCGCATCCTCGGAATACATCTTGAGCTCATAGCCCGGCGGGCGAACGGCGGTGCCGGCCAGCACCTGCGGGGCGAGATCGTTGGACTGCGGATGGACCAGCTTGAATTCCAGCTTGGCCACCTGTTTGAGCTGCTCGCGGGCGGCGGCGATCTTGGCCTGATCGACCCCGGGGATCTGCACGAGGATTTTATCCGTGCCCTGCGGGGTAATGACCGGTTCGGCTACGCCCATGCTGTCCACCCGCTGCCGGATCACTTCGACCGCCTGGTCGAGGGTGTCGGGCGCGAGGCCGTCTTCTTTATCGTGGACGATGCGGATCAGGAACGAGGTCCCGCCGCGCAGATCGATGCCGAGATTGATCCTCTCCTTCGGCGGAATGACCGCCTCCAGGCAGAAGGCGACCAGGAGCACCGCCAGCACCGTCCCGAGGATTCGCTTACGGCGGGAGATGTCGGTGGCGAGATACCAGCCGAAAATAATGAGCAGGAGCAGCCCCGCGGAGAAGGTCCAGATTGGATTCATGGGTCAGGAAAGAGGGGCGCGGGGGAATCTCAGGCCGTGGCGGTATCGGCTTTTTTCACCCGATCAATGCTGCCTTTTTCGACTTCGATCTTGGTGTTCTCGGCAATCTTGAGGATGACGCTGGTCTCCTTCACATTGGCAATCCGGCCGTGCAATCCGCCGGCGGTGATGACTTCATCGCCCGTCTTGACGGCCGCGACCAGCTTGGCGTGATCGGTCTGCTTCTTCTTCTGCGGGCGGATGATGAGGAAGTAAAAAATGACACCCAGACAGAGAAACGGCACCAGCATGCCGAAGAGGTCCGGCGAGGGCGCCGAGGCGGGTGCCTTGGCCTGAGCGAGAGTGAGAAAAGTGAAAACCGTCATATAAAAAATAGACCCGGCCATCGTCCACGAAGTCGATGGCGATGGCGGGTCGGTACCGTAAACAGGGTAGCACGAGAATTCCAAGAATTTCCTCGTAGGCTGTCGGCGACGGTTCGAAACCGGATTGGTTGCCAGTGCAAAACTGGACTCACGGCACCTTGCGCCAGATCGTTTCGCCGAGGACGAGACTGACGGCCAGCAATCCGGCGCCTGCTCCGACGAACCACGGGAAAAGCTCGCGGTATTGCGTATATTTTTTCATTTCCACGGTCGTTTTTTCCAGCTTGTCGATCTCCTCGTAGATCTTTTCGAGCGAGGCGGTGTTGGTCGCGCGGAAATACTGGGCGTTTCCGATTTTGGCGATCTGTTGGAGGGTCTTCTCGTCGATCTTCACTTCGACATTCTGGTAAACGGTGTTCCCGAAGGGATCGGTGAACGGGTAAGGCGCCGTGCCTTCGGTGCCCGCGCCAATGGTGTAAATCTTGAGGCCGAGGGTGGCGGCGGCTTCGGCGGCGGTGACGGGCGAGACTTTGCCGGCGTTGTTCTCGCCGTCGGTCAGGAGGACGATCACTTTGCTCTTGGCCTCGCGGTCGGTCAGACGGCTGGCGCTGGAGGCGATGGCGGAGCCAATGGCGGTGCCGTCTTCCACCAGGCCGATGCGCAGGCGGTCGAGATTCCGCAGCAGCCAATCGTGATCGAGGGTGAGCGGGCTCACCAGGTAGGGCTGGCCGGCGAAGGCGACAATGCCGATGCGGTCGTTCGGCCGGGTCTGGATGAATTCCTCGGTCACCTTCTTCACGGCGTCGATTCGGTTCACGCGGCGTCCGCCGATGGTGAAATCCTCGGAAAGCATCGAGCGGGAAACGTCGAGCGCCATCATGATATCGATGCCGCTGGCCTGCACGTTGGTGATGCTTTTGCCCAGCCGCGGACGGGCCAGGCCCAGAATGAGCGCCAGGAGGGCGAGCAGGAGCAGGCTGGAGAGGAAAAAACCGCGACGCGACTCGCGCTGGCGGCCCAGAGACCGCAGCGGAGCGACCGACGAAAAGGTGACCGACGCGCCGCGATGGAAATTCCCGAGCAGCCAGGAGAGCAAGGGAATAAGCAGCAGCAGGAGCAGCAGCCACGGCTGGGCGAAGGTGAGCCCGGTGTCGGCGAAGGGATTCATGCGGCGAGGGCGGGCTGGTCGCCGCGCACGACCTGTTCGGCGGAGTCGCACAAGGCCAGATTTTCCTCCGAGGTGGCCTCGAAGTGGGCAAATTTCAGCAGGTCGGTTTTTTCCAGAAACGTGGACAGGGCCGCGCGTTTCTCATCGGAGAAAAGGGGGGAATCGGCGGCGGCGGCCAGAAATTCGGGCGAGGTCTGGCGGGTGGCGGGCAAACCGTAGCGTTGGCCGATGTAGGCGCGGAGGATGTCGGAAACCTGGGCGCCGAACTGGTGCGGATCAGCCGTCGGGGCCTGCGCGCGGGCCTCGGCGAGCTGTTGGAGCGCGCGCTCATGCGGCAGCAGCGGGGGCGAAATCGCCTGACGGCGACACCATTTCACGATGATCCAGAGGAGCAGACCGAGCAGGATCAGCGCAAGCAGGGCGGCGATCACGACCATCCAGACGGGATAGGGAAACACATCCACGGGCGGCGCGATGTCGCGCAGCAGGGTCGCGGGATCGGGAGTGGGCTGAGGCTGCATGAGTGCGTTGAGACAGAGAGGGGGGCGGGGTGTTCGATTTTGCCGGTTTCGGGACACGGTGGCGAGGAGGAGGGACGGGGGCGTCGACTCCCCGCTCCTCCCGCACACCGGACGGGGTGTGGCTGATTTCAGACTTATCGACCCCCCCGTTCAGCGAACCAGGCGTTGGGATAGCGGTTGTTCCCTGCCCCGTCCCCGGCCTCATCGTTGGCACGATGCGGTCACTCCCGTGGCTGGAGCGCGGCGGCTTTCTTCGCCAGCTCGAGGAACTCGGCCCGGTAGCCGCCGGGATCTTCGCCTTTGCCTTCGATGGCTAGTTCATTGGTGCTGCCCCAGGTGGCGGTGCCCTTGTGGTCGCTGTCGCGCAAGAGCATGCCGAACTGGGCGACGGCGGCGGCCCACCGAAAATCGCGCGAGCTGCCGGCCCAGTCCCGACCGGCATCGGTCAGCGGATATTGCAGGAGCTTGCTGGTGTCGCCATCCGGTTCTTTGTAGCGGAGTTTGAGGGTGAGCATTTCGCCACTGGAAAGGGACAAACCGATTTCCGGGCGGGGCGGGAGCTGATATTTCAGATTATCGACAGGGGACGCGAGCACGGTGTTCCCGGAGAGGACGATCTCGTAGAGCGCGGTGACGGCGTGGCCGGCGCCCACTTCACCGGCGTCTTTTTTGTCATTGTTGAAATCCTCTTTCGCCAGCACCCGGTTCTCGTAACCGACGAGGCGGTAGCCGCTCACTTGCGCGGGGTTGAACTCGATCTGAATCTTGACGTCCTTGGCCACGGTGACGAGCGTGCCGCTGGCCTGCTCGACCAGCGTTTTGCGGCCTTCTTTCAGACTGTCTATATAGGCATAGTTGCCGTTGCCCTTGTCGGCCAGTTCCTCCATTTGCGAATCTTTCAGGTTGCCCCGGCCGAAGCCGAGCACGCTCAGGAAGACGCCGCTCTTCGCCTTGGCTTGGATCAAATCGACGAGCTCAGAACGACTAGTCACGCCGACATTGAAGTCACCATCACTAGCCAGGATGACGCGGTTGACGCCTTCCTCGATGAAGTGAGCTGCCGCCTGCTGGTAGGCCAGCTCGATGCCGGCGGCGCCGTTGGTCGAGCCGCCCGATTCGAGCGCGTCGATGGCGGCGGCGATCCTGGCCTTTTCCGCGCCGGAGGTGGAGGGCAGCGCGAGGCCGGAGGCCCCGGCATAGACGGCGATGGCCACGCGATCCTGCTCGCGCATCTGATCGACGAGCAACTTCATGCTTTGCTTGAGCAGCGGCAGCTTATCTTCCGACTGCATGGAGCCGGACACATCGATCAGAAAGACTAGGTTGGAGGGCGGGCGGTTTTTCCGGGCCAGCTCGCGGGTTTTCAAACCGACGCGCAGCAGCCGGTGCTCGGCGGCCCAGGGACAGGTGGCCACTTCCAGGTTCACCGAGAAGGGTTCGCCCTCCTTCGGCTCGGGGTAGTCGTAGGTGAAATAGTTGAGCAGTTCCTCAATGCGGACCGCGCCTTTCGGCGGGAGCTGTCCTTCCGTGAGAAAGCGCCGGACGTTCGAGTAGCTGGCGGTATCGACATCGATGGAAAAGGTGGACAGCGGCTCTTCGCTGACGGAGTGGAAATCATTCTCCGAGATCGAGTCGTAGGCTTCGGTGTTGAAGCCGCTTGGCCCAAGCGAGCCGCCTCCAAAGACCCCGCCGCTGCCAAACTTGGCCAGGGATTGTCTCGACTCACCGGCCAGCGCGCTCGCTGGAGCAGAGCTTACCTGCGCTTGAGGCGAACCATCATATCCTGCCAGTAGAGTGCGATCCGTATTGGTCTTATCCCGGGCTATCCGCTTATTAGAGATCTCGCTCCTAAGATAAAGTTCCTCTGGCTTCGCTTCCGCTAATAACTGCCCGGGTTCACCCGCGGTGTCGGCCAGAGGCCCATCCACAGGAGGAACACTAGGCAGAGTCGGAACGCTTCCAGACGATGGGCCAGATGACGCCAACAACGGAAGACTGGATGAGTTGAGATCTAATGCCTGCGACCCTTCACGCGAGGGAGTGTGCGAGGCCAGGGCAGCTTTCAGGGCGATCTCCTCGGCGAGGGGCAATTCGGTTTTGGCTGGCGATTCCAGCGCGACGGGCTTTGCGCCGGTCGCGTTCAGCGCAAGATTCGTATTTCCTGTGGCATGCTCGATATCGCTTTTCGAGAGGAGCAGGGCCACCGCCAGCATCGCCGCCAAGCCGAGGCCGACGATGATGGCCGGCTTTTTCCACCCCGGAGAGGTCCGCGCCACCACGGCACCCGCCAGCACTTCTTCGCGCTGGGTTTCGCTGAGGTGATCTTCGCTTTCCTGGCTGTAGGCCGTTTCCAACCGGGCACTCAGCTCGCGGAGGGTGGCCACTTCGGCGGCGGCTTCCGGGTTTTCCCGCAAAAGCTGGGCCGCTTTCCCGGGCGGAAGTTCCGCCAGCGCCAGGGTGGTTAGTTCTGTTTCGTCGATTTTCTTCATGACAGTTTCCTCAGTTTTTCGGACGGGGTTTGGCGCGAGAGACGCGCTCGTAAAGTTTTCAGGCCCGTGTGGAGCAGCACGCCCACGTGGCTCACGCTCAGCCCGGTGATGTCACTCACTTCGCGATAGCTGAACGATTGCTGGAAGCGCAGACGGATGACTTCGCGCTGGTTCGCCGGTAGATCGGCGACGAGAGCCAGCAGTTCCTCCGCTGACTCGCGCGATTCCAGCGCCGCGCCGGGAGCGGGACCGTCCCCGGCCTGCGCGTCCAGCTTGGCCTGATCCATCGGGACGACGCGGCGCTGCTTCCGCACGGTATCGAGCGCGCAGTTGCGGCACACGCGGAAGAGCCACGGC
>JBGTNO010000059.1:0-5810 GCA_041743065.1 Chthoniobacterales bacterium | reverse complement strand
AAGAGCAGGAGTAAGAAAAAACGCTCCCCGCCTTTTCTAGCTAGAGCCTCACGAGGTCGCGCAGAAACTGAAAGTAGATGAAGAACATGCCGCGCCAAGAGTAGCGGATCTGCCCTTCCTCGGTTTTCAAAAGCACGCCCGCCGCGAGATTATGGGTGATCTGAAGTTGCAGGTCGCGCTGCACCTCGCCCTGCAGATCTTCCGGATCGACTTCCGACAGCTCCACCGTTTTCACGCCATGCTCGAGCAGGAATTCCCGGTGCTCCTCATACAATTCCGCAAACGAACTATGCGTGCGCACGCGATGCACCCGGAGCTGGGGCGCAAATTTCAGGCTGTAGGAAAAGGGGTAATTCCAGGTCGTCCAGATCTGGCCGTCTTTCCCGCGCGACGAAATATTCATGTAAAAGAAAGCCATCCCGTGCTGCTCCGTCACGCACAGCGCGGCCTGACAACGCTCGGATGCCTTGTAAAACAACCGGAAGAACTGATCGTAATCATCCCAGCCCCAGCCCACATCGTCACCCTGCCCGAAACCCTCCTCCTCCGCCTCGGCCGTCAATTCATCCAGCGACGGGAAAATCTCCTCACTGGGCGGCCGGCGAGGGCGCAGGCTCTTATCGAGCGGCAGGCGCAGGTGGCGCACCCGCGTCAGAATTTCCAGCCACGGGAGCAAAAACCAGGTGGCGACCAGCATCACGCCGACCCACCATTCTCCGGTGAGCAAATAGCCCACCAGGAAGGATGTCGCCATCACTCCGATCGCGCCGAGTTTGCGCGCCATCGCGTGATCGAAGGAGCGCAGCGCAGCGCTCAACGCCGCCACGCCCAAGATCAGCAGCCATGCCTTCACGACATCACTCCATTCCGGGCGAGAAAGGGCTCCAATTCCCCGGGTCCAAAATCCGGCAGCACCTGATCGCCGATCACGAGAGTGGGGGTGAGCGATTGCCCGGAAAGCTCCCTCATCTCGCGACCCGCCGCGGGATCGCTCTCGACATCGATTTTCGTGAACGCCAGCCCGTGCTGGCGTAGCTCTCGCTCAGCCAGCACACACCACGGACACCAGACTTTGACGTAGAGCTTCAAGGGGCGTGACCATTACTCCGCGAAGTCGAAGGGAGCAATCGGGAAATCGAGTGGGCCGGGCAGACCGCCGCTATTCTCCCGCCAGCGTTCTTCCGGTGCGGCTGATAAAAACATCTTCCAGCGTCGGCCGGCCGAGCGTCACCTCCCGTACGCGCGCGCCAAACGCCTCCATCAGGCGGGGAATAAACGGGTGGCCCTCGCTCTGCTCGATGCGAATGCGCCCATCCAGCAGCCGGGCCGAGACGCCCAGCGAGCGCTCGATCTCCGCGGCGAGCTGGTCCGGCTCGTCGGCGCTCACGGAAATGATGTCGCTGCCAATCGCCGCGCGCAGCACGTCCGGCGAATCGAGCGCGACGATTTTCCCGCGATCGAGAATGGCGATGCGGTCGCAGCGTTCCGCCTCTTCCATCAGATGGGTCGTCAGGAGAATGGTCACGCCGTCGCGGTGGCGCAGCCGTTCCAGGATGTTCCAGAGATCGATGCGCGCGCCGGGATCGAGGCCGGTGGAAGGCTCGTCGAGCAGCAGAAACTTCGGCGAATGCAGGAGCGCCTTCGCGATCTCGACCCGCCGCTGCAGACCGCCGGAGAGGGCTTCAGCCTCTTCTCTGGCGCGGTCGGACAGCTTGAAATCTTCCAGAAGGTCCGAGACGCGTTTTTCGAGGGACGCTCCGCGCAGGCCGTAGAGCGCGCCCTGATGCCGCATGTTTTCGATCACGCGCAGCTTTTTATCGAGGCTCGGAGCCTGAAAGACCACGCCCAGCCGCTGGCGCACCGCCGCCGCCTCGGTGGCGAGGTCCGCGCCGAGAATGCGGGCGCTTCCCCGCTGCGAGCGGATTAGCGTCGAAAGGACGCGGAATAGCGTCGTCTTCCCGCCGCCGTTCGGGCCCAGCAGGCCGAAGATCTCTCCGGCGCGGACTTCGAAGCTGACTTTGTCCAGAGCCACGCGTTCGCCGTAGCGATGGGTCAGGTTTTCCACCATCAGGGCCGGTTCGCTCATGGCGCGGGTTTCAGCGGGAGATACTTGTTGTCGCTGGTTTTTAGAAACAACTGTCCGGGATAGCGCAACTGGCCATCTTTCTCGCGGATAGATCGGTAGAGCACGAAACCGCGGTCGTCCGAGCCGGCGCGCACCATCATGCCGTCGTCGTGGCCGGCGGGCTTGTGCTGGAGGGCCAGCAGTCGGCGTCCTTGTTGCATCGTCACGACCTGGCCTTCCTCCAGTTCCTCCGGTGGCGCGAAGTAACGAGTATCGCCGACCGCGCTCGGCTGCTCGACCGTTTCCAGCAGGTCGAGCCGGGCGGCATCGCTCCGCACCAGCACCAGATTCACGCTGAGCGCCGCCAGCAGCAGCGCGCCGAAGATGATCGCCCCGCGTCCGCCGATCATGCCGCCTCCAAGCTAATGGCGGCGATCCGCTCCATCACACGCCGGCTGATTTTTAAATAGGACTCGCGACCCTCGGTCAGGTCCTGCGCGGTGAAGGTGATCGGTTCGCCCACCACGATGGTGATGGGGTGGAGCCGCACCCGCTTCGCTCCCCGCGGAAAGGCCTCGTAGGCCCCAAAAACCCGCATCGGGATGACCGGCGCCAGCGTTTTCGCCACCACCAGGCCGAGGCCAGCCTGCGCCGGCTGCAGCGCGCCATCGGGCGTGCGCCCGCCTTCAGGAAAAATGATCGTCATATGGCCGCGGCGCACCAGATGAATGATCGTCTTGAGCGCGCTCATGTCCGCCTTTTCCTGATCGACCGGCACCACGTTCATCTTCGGCAGGATCGGGCCGAGCACCGGCCATTGCAGCAAGGTCTTTCGCGCCAGAAAATGCATCTCGCGCGAGGTCGAGATGCCGGCCAAAGGCGGATCCAGATAGCTCTGATGATTCATGGCCAGGATAGCTCCGCCCTCCCGCGGAATCCGCTCGGAATGGATGGCCTTGAACGAAAAACAGACTTGGGCGATCGCCTTGGAGAGAAGATACCCCGTCCGATACCAGGGACTCACAACGCCTCTCCGGGTAGCTCAAGCCCCAGCCCCGCCACCCGGCGGATGATCTCGTCCACGACCTCCGCCACCGACATTTCCGAGCTGTCGATGACGCTGGCCCCCGGGGCGATGGAGAGCGGCGAAGCCTTGCGCGAAGAGTCGAGCAGGTCCCGATGGGCCACCTCGTCGGTGAGCCCCTGCCGCCGGCGCCGCTGCGCGCGGATCTCCGGCGCGGCGTCCACGTAAAATTTATACGGCGTCCACGGAAACACGCTGGTGCCGATATCGCGGCCTTCCATGACGAGGTGCCCCAGCTCGATCAGGGTGCGCTGTTTGGCCACCAACAGTTCCCGCACCTGCGGAATGGACGCCACGGTCGAGACATTCCCGGTCACGTCGAGAGAAGTCAGCTCCGCATCCGGCTGCTCCCCATCGATCCGGATGACCGAGCGCCGGTCCTCGATCTCGCATTCGAAATTCATCGTCTCCACGACCGCCAGCACCGCCTTTTCGTCGTGGAGATCCACCCCCTTCCGCAAAAGGTGCCACGTGACCGCGCGATACATCGCTCCCGTGTTTACGAAACCCCAGCGCAAGCGGTCCGCCAGTTCGCGGGCCACCGAGCTTTTGCCCGAAGCGGCCGGCCCATCGATCGCGATGACGGTGTGGGGCTCGTCCGTCATGAGTGGGCGGGCCTCCGGTGGGCTTCGTGGGAAAGAGTGGTAATGACCTGGGTGCCCGGCTGGGCCGGTCGGCGGACAATTTGCTCGAGCGTGTCGTGGAAATTCGGATAGGAAGTCTGCACGCATTCCACGTCTTCGATCACCGTCTCACCCTCGGCAAACAGACCGGCAATGGCGAACGCCATGGCGATGCGGTGATCGCCGAAACTGGAGAGCCGAGCCCCTTTCAGCGGCGTCCCGCCGTGAATTTCCAAGCCGTCTTCCGACTCGTCCACCGAAACGCCCATCGCCCGCAGGTTGGTCGCCACCGCGGCCAGCCGGTCCGTTTCCTTCACGCGAAGCTCGGCCGCGTCGGTGATAATCGTGGACCCGCTCGCCAGCGCCGCGGCGACCGCCAGGATCGGCAGTTCATCGATCACATTGGGAATTTCCCGACCGCCGATGATCGTGCCGCGCAGGCGCACGCCGCGAATTTCGACCGCGCCGCGGGCCTCGCCCTCCTCCTCGGGCACGCCTTCCACGATTTCGTTCACATGCGCGCCCATGCGAATCAGGACCGCCAGCACGCCCGTCCGCGTGTCGTTCAATCCCACTCCGGAAATGATCAGATGCGAGTCCGGCTGAGCCGCCGCCGCCACCATCCAGAAGGCCGCGCTCGAAACGTCGCCCGGCACCGTGAAATCGCGCGACTCCGGCACCAGCGGCCCCGCGATGCTGATGGTGAGTTCCTGCGTCACCGGGCGGACCAGAAAGTATTCCATCATCACTTCGGTGTGATTGCGAGTGGGCGCGGGCTCGACCACCTCGGTGCGGCCTCTCGTGCGCAGGCCTGCCAGCAAAATCGCGCTCTTCACCTGCGCGCTCGCCATCGGCAGTTCGTAGCGGATCGGCTTCAGATTGCCGCCCTCGATGGTCAGCGGCGGACAAAAATTCGGCCCGTGACCCGTGATCTTCGCGCCCATTTGCCGCAGCGGATCGGCAATGCGTTTCATGGGACGGCCGGAGAGCGATTCATCCCCCACCAGCTCCGATTTGAAAGGCTGCGCCGCCAGCAGTCCCGCCAGCAGTCGCATAAGCGTGCCCGAGTTTCCGCAGTCGATCGGCTTCTTCGGCGCGGTGAAGTGGCCCCGCCGCCCGTGCACCACCAGCGTCGTGGGCTCCGGCTGCTCGATCTGCACCCCCAGCGTGCGCATCGCCTCCACGGTGGCCAGGCAATCGCCGCTGGCCAGAAATCCGCGAATCACGCAGGTCCCGTTCGAGAGCGCGGCCAGCAGCACCGCCCGATGCGAAATGCTCTTATCGCCCGGGACCGTGATTTCGCTAATGATTTTCGTGGCCCTTCGGACCTTCCAGTTCGCCATGGATCAGTGATTCTTCAAACGGTCCCGACCGACCTTCGCGGCGGTTAATTGCCCGCGCACGCCAGTCTGATCGAAACCGTCGAGCAGTGTCGCGAATTCACGGAGCTTTTCAATCATCGCCTCCGTCGTATCGCGCAAAGCGGTGCGATTCTGCTCGAAAATGCCCGTCCACATCTCCGGCGGACCCGCCGCCACCCGCGTCGTATCCCGAAAACCCGGCCCGCAAAACGGCAGCGCTTCCGGCGCGCGCTCGGTCACCGTATTCACCAGCACCGCCGCCAGCAAATGCGGCAGATGGCTCACCCAGGCCACGGCGGCATCGTGATCGGCCGCCGACATTTCGGTCACCGAGCAGCCGAGCGAGGCCCAGAACTGTCCGACCCTTTCCACCGCGGAACGATCTTCGGCCAGATCCGGCGTCACCAAACAGGTCGCCCCTTCGAAGAGATCTCCTCGGGCCGCCACAAAACCGGCCTGCTCCGACCCCGCCATCGGATGACTCCCCACAAATTGAGCCCGCCGCCGCACCACTGGCGCCACCTGCTCCAGCACGAGCGTTTTCACGCTGCCCACATCGGTCACCACCGCCGCCGCCGGCAGGCGCTCCACCATTTCCTCCGCCAGAGCCGCCATCCGCTCCACCGGCACGCAGAGAATGGCCAGATCCGCTCCCTCCGCGACCTCGGCCACCGCCG
>JBGTNO010000058.1:0-3709 GCA_041743065.1 Chthoniobacterales bacterium | reverse complement strand
ATTGTGGCCCCACTCCGAGATGCAGTGGGCTTCGTCCACCGCCATCAGCGCGATCTTCTGGCGGCGAATCCACTGGAGAAACTTCTCGTTGGCGAAACGCTCGGGCGCGACATAGAGGAGCTTCAGCCGCCCCGATTCGGCTTCCGCATAGACGGTTTGCAGCTCATCGAGGGTGAGCGAGGAATCGAGCCGGGCGGCGGCGACATGTCGGCGCTGGAGAGCATCCACCTGGTCTTTCATCAGCGCGATGAGCGGCGAGACGACCAGCGTGACGCCCTCCAGCAGCAGCGCGGGAAGCTGGTAGCAGAGGCTCTTGCCGCCGCCCGTCGGGAAGATAGCGAGCGCAGATCGCCCTGCCAATAAGGCGTCGATCACCTGCCGCTGACCCGGTCGGAAATCACCGAAGCCGAAGGTCTGGCGAAGAATTTGCTGGGGCTTGAGCATGGGCTTGCAGGCAGATTTAGCAGAATTTTCCGGATTGGGGTGGGAAACCGGGCTCATCGCCACCCTCGCTTGACGTTCCGATCGCTGATGACTAGGTTAAATAGTCATGAACACCCTCTCAGTGTCGGAGTTTAAAAAGCATTGCACTCGGGAACTGCGGGAACTCGCGCACACCGGGCAGCCGATTCTTATCACCAGCCGCTCGCGCCCCATTGCTCGCGTGGAGCCCATTGTCACGGCAGGCAAGCATCCCGCCTGGGGGGCGCTCGCGGGACAGGTTCTCACCATCGCCGACGATTTCGATGAACCCTTGGGCGATACGGCTTGGGAAGCGGCGGATTGAAATACCTCCTGGATACCCACGTGTGGATTGGGCTGCTGGATGCTCCGGAAAAGCTGTCCGAGGCCGCTTCCCGAGCTATCAATAACGTCGGGGAGGGTCAGATGTGCGCGATCTCGGACATCACGATATGGGAGGTGGCGCGCAAGGAGTCGCTGGGAAAGCTAACACTGTCGCTCTCGTCGAGGATGTGGCTTCGGAAAGCCTGCGCGGCTCCCGGCATCGTCAAGCTGCCCATCGATGCCGAGATTGCCTGGGAATCGTGCCATCTGCCCGACCCTTTCCATCGGGACCCCGCTGACCAGATCATCGTCGCCACCGCCCGCATCCACGGTTTGCAGTTGATCTCCCGCGACAAGCACATCCGCGACTACGACCATGTCCGGACCATCTGGTAGAGTGGAGGCAAGGAACGCTCAGGCCGGCCAGATTAGAGAGTCATTTGCGGAACTCGACCTGTGCTCAAAATTTACGCGTGTGGGCGGACGGGGTCTGTCGAGTGGTTCGGAAATCAGCTCTTCAAGAAAACTGGAACCATTGGCTGGAAGCCAATGCCACGCCTGCCAGGGCGATTCCTTGTGACATCGGCTTCCAGTCGATCATCATTCGTCTGATTTAAACTTTTGGACGGGAATGGGAGGTCGGTAGAAAGGGGTCATGAGAATATTTTCCCGAAGAGCTTGGGAAGGCTTCGAACTCGGCGTTTCCCATGAAATTTCCGATTATACTGCGCTGCATCAAGTTTTCGGATTTGGGGAAGGTGGTCTTTTGAATGCCGGAGGCATCCCGGAAATTAGCCGGTGGCGAGAGCCACCGGATCCGATCATCCCCGGCCCAGCCCCGGCAGGGGCGGCAGATGCGGCCTTCCAGCGCCCCTGCCGGGGCGGTGCCGTTCCACCGCTTTTCCGGTGGCTCACGCCACCGGCTAATATCCCCAATGTCTCCGGCATTTTCCGAAAACCTGACGCCGGGAAGTATAACGAGGGAAAAAGTTCGGATGAGAAGTGGCATGGCTTCTGCATCCAAAAAAAGCCGCTGTTATGTTATTTCGCTTTCTCGTTGCCGCGCTGGTTGTTCTGATGGCCGGGCGGGTATCGGCGATCGTTCCCAACGCGCAGGAGCAGGCGCTGGCGACGTTGATTACCTCGGCCAGCGCGCAGGGGCGCTCCACCATGGTTTACGATCCGATTCTGAACGTGGTCGCGCGGGCCAAGGCCAGGGATCTGGCGAAGCGGCGCTACTTCTCGCATGTCGATCCCGATGGCTACGGGCCGAACCGGGCGGCGCAGTTGGCCGGGTTCCAGTTGCCGGCCTATTGGGGAACGGCCAGCGACAGCAACTACATCGAGTCGCTGAGCGCGGGCCGGTCTTCGGCGTCGCAGGTCTATAACGACTGGCTGGGATCGGCCGGTCACAAGACGCACATCCTGGCCGAGAGCGATTTCTACAAAGCGCAGACGCGCTACGGCGTCGGCTATGCCTACGATGCGAACTCGCCCTACAAATTTTACTGGGCCTTCATCAGCGCCCCGCCCAATGAAAGTGTCTACACCGCGCTGGAGCCCTACGCCGAATGGCTGGCCGACCGCTACACGCCGAAGCAGATTGACGGGGCGAAGGATGCGGATGACGCGGACGGCGACGGGATTCCGCTCCTGATGGAATTTGCGCTGAATTTCGATCCCACGAAGAAGCAGACGATGACGCGGCCCCAGCTTTCGACGGATGGCCAGCGGCTGGAGTGGTCGCTCGCGCTGCGGACTGATCTCGGAACGGTGAAGACGGAAGTGCGGCGCTGTCCCAATCTCACGGCGTGGACGAAGACGGGTGTTACTTTTTCCAACGGGCTCTACTGGATCCCGGCGACGGGGGCGGCGGACTTCCTGCGTCTGAGCGTGGAGCGGTCGCATTGAGACTTCCCGACAGGACGCGGCGGATCTGCCGGAGTTCCCATGAATTTGGTGAGCCAAGGCCCACCCTTGGGCTGGCGGGCGAAATCCCCGCGGCGAGTTTGCCGCGCGCGGAGGGCATCGACGGCGCGGTGTCCTTGAATTGAAACCGGTTCACTTGTCGGCGAACAGCTTGTTCGGCAACTATCCTGCCCGGCATCAAGTTTTCGAGAGTAGCCTGTCGTCGTGTTTCGATGCCGGAGGCATCGGAGAAATTAGCCGGTGGCGCCAGCCACCGGTTATCGAGGAAAACCGAATTCGCCCTGAAAGGGCGACGGACCCGGCATTCCGGCGCCCTGCCGGGCGCGGCCCATGGTGCGTGGGGTCCGGTGGCTGGCGCCACCGGCTAATTTCCGATGCGCCTTTCCGGCGCTGGAAGACCTGGCAGCAACATCCGAAAACGGGTCGCTGCGCAGTATAATTTTTGAGATGGTATCAGTGAGGAACGGCGCAGAGGCTCGCCATTGCCCACGGCGAAGCCGCGTCAGGAGGCGTTACGGAACCTGGGTTCCGTCGAGAGGGGGATGTCGAAGACGGTGCCACCGGCTTCGACTTGGGGAAGAGACTTCTTCCCTCCAAGTCCTTGAAACTCAGGAGACGGGAACCCTCTCAGCGCCCCGCTTTTCCATCTTCCGCTTTTCGGACGACATCCGAAAGTCGAACATCCAGAGCAGTCGCAATTCGGCAAAGATTCACGAACGTCGGACGCCGCATCTGGCGCTCGATGAGAGAAAGCGCAGTCGGATGAAGCCCCGTCAACCCGCCCAAATCCTCGTAATTGATCCCTTTTTTCTTCCTCTCCCGGCTCAACAAACGGATGACGCCCGCGGCAATTTTGTCGGCTTGGCGTCGTTTCACCCGCTGACGATGAAACTTCCCCTGTGGCAAAGGCGACCTGACTAGAGTCTGGAGATATTGAGTTGCGCTTCCGAAAATTTTCGAGATAATCCGCCACGCATGTCCCCCCCCCCCCCCC
>JBGTNO010000057.1:0-15606 GCA_041743065.1 Chthoniobacterales bacterium | reverse complement strand
TTTCTTGAGATCGTCGGCAATTTGCGCGGGCTGGAACTGCGTCGCCACCCAGAAGTAGCTGAAGAAGAAAATCATCGCTCCGTAGAAGGCGTAATGCAGCCAGCCATCCGCCAGCATCCCCGAGATCCGGGCGGCCGTCGGCGAATCCTTGAAGGCCATGCCCACAATCGTGGAAGGGAAAATCAGCAACGCCTGCGCAAAGATGATCGGCATGACGCCCGCGTAGTTCACCTTCAACGGCATATACTGCGTCTGGCCGCCATAATCTTTGCGTCCGACCACACGCTTGGCATACTGCACACTGATCTTGCGCTGCGCCTGCGTCACGCAGATGACGGCCGCTATCACAATAATCAGGAAGGCGATCATCACCAGCAGCACCATCTCGTTGACCTGGCTGCCGCTGCCGTCGGTCGGCACGAAAGTCTTCCAAGCCTGGACTAACGCCGCCGGAAGCTGGGCCACAATGCCGATCGTAATGATGATCGACATGCCATTGCCAATCCCCCGATCGGTGATCTGATCGCCGATCCACATTAAAAACAGCGAGCCGGCAGTCATAGTGATGACCGTCAGCACCCGAAACGCGAAACCCGGATCGGATACCAGCGGCATGCCGATTCGACTGATCGTCTCCGTGATGCCAGGCAGGAAGAAACTAGTCGCCGGGTTCTGGAACGAGAGTGCCAGCAGGTAAGCCTGGAAGATACACAGCATCACGGTCGCGTAGCGCGTGTACTGCATGATCTTCTGCCGGCCGCCATCTTCCTTCTGCAGCTTGCCGAGCTGCGGAATCACCGCCGTCAACAACTGCATCATGATCGACGCGCTGATGTAAGGCATCACGCCGAGCGAGAAAATGGCGCAGTTTTCGAGAGCGCCACCGCTGAAGAGATTGAAGAGGGCCGCGACACCGCCTCCCGATTTCTCGCCCAGCTCTACGCGGAACCATTCCTGAAGGACGTGGCCGTTGACGCCGGGAGTGGTGATCGCCGCGCCAATGCGGCAGATCACCACCATGATCAGGGTGAAGATCACGCGACTCCGGAGTTCCGGAATCTTGAAGGTGTTCGTGAAGGCAGAGATCATCCGCGGGGGCGCTTCGGAACCGCGGGCTCTAGGCGGCGGATTCCCGCGGCACAGTCACGGACCCACCCGCTTTTTCGATTTTCTCGCGGGCAGCGTCGCTGACTTTGTGCGCGGTGACGGAGATCATTTTGGTGATTTCGCCGCGAGCGAGGATCTTCACGCCCTCGTATTTGCCTCGGATGATGCCCTTCTCCAGCAGCATGGCCTCATCGATCGAAGCACCCTCGTCAAACTGATTGAGCGTATCGAGATTCACCACCGCCCACGTCTTGTGGAAGTTGGCATTGTTGAAGCCGCGCTTGGGCAGACGGCGAATGAGGGGCATCTGACCGCCCTCGAAACCGGGGCGAATGCTGCCACCCGAACGGGCTTTCTGGCCCTTGTGGCCCTTGCCGGAAGTCTTGCCGTGACCGGAGCTTTCGCCGCAGCCGAGACGCTTGGTCCGATGCTTGGCACCGGGACGGGGTTTCAAAGTGTGTAGATTCATGACGAAACCAGATTAGCCGTTGCCGTTGGCGCCAGCGCTGAGGTGAAGCTCTTTTCCCCGGAGGCGGTAAACTTCCTCGCGGCTGCGCAGCATCCGGAGCGCCTCGATGGTGGCTTTCACCACGTTGGCGTGATTGTTCGAGCCGAGCGATTTCGCGAGGACATCCTTCACGCCCACCGCTTCCATGACCGCCCGGACGCCGCCGCCGGCAATAACCCCGGTGCCGGGCGAGGCCGGCCGCAGCAGAACGCGGCCGCCGCCGAACTCACCCACCACCTGATGCGGAATGGTGTTCTCGCGCAGCGAAAATTTCTTCATGTCCTTGCGGGCGGCTTCCGAAGCTTTGCGCACCGCTTCGGCAACCTGATTGGCCTTGCCGAAACCGCAGCCGACACTCCCGTCATGGTTGCCCGTGACGATGAGCGCGCTGAAACTGAAGCGGCGTCCGCCTTTGACGACTTTGGCGCATCGATTGATGAAGACCACCTTCTCGGTGATGTCTCCCCGTTCGGGCGCGACGGCGGTCTGCTGCGGCTGATTCCGCCGGTTGGAATTATTCGGAGCTGCCATAAAGTAAATTCTTAGAAATCGAGGCCGGCTTCCCGAGCGGCGTCGGCCAGGGCTTTCACTTTGCCGTGGTAGAGAAAACCGCCCCGATCGAAGACGACTTTACTGATATTTTTCGCTTTAGCGCGATCGGCGACCAGGCGCCCCACTTTTTCCGCGGTCGCGGTGTTGGCCCGGGTGGCGGCCTCGGAACGGAAATCCGCCTCAGTCGTCTGCGCGGAGGCGAGCGTCACGCCCGCCACGTCGTCGATCAATTGCGCATAGATATTGCGCTCGGAAAAATAAACAGCCAGACGCGGGCGCTCGGAAGTGCCGCTGACGCGTTTGCGAATACGGCGATGCCGCATCTTGATTGGAGAAGGAGTAGCCATGATTTACTGAACGGTTTTGCCTTCCTTGCGCACGACGTGCTCATCGGAATAGCGAACACCCTTGCCCTTGTAGGGCTCAGGCGGATAATAGGCCCGGATGTCGGCGGCGGCCTGGCCAACCATCTGCTTGTCCACCCCTTCGACCTTGATCTTGGTATTATCCGTGACGGTGATCGTGACCCCTTCCGGGATCGGAAACAGGACGGGATGAGAATAGCCGAGGCTGAGATTCAGTTCCTTGCCCTGCACCGCGGCTTTGAAGCCGACTCCGTGAATTTCCAGATTCTTGCTAAAGCCGGTCGAAACGCCCAGGATCATGTTATTGACCAGGCTGCGGCTGAGACCGTGCAATGCGCGCACCGGGCGAGTCTCCTTACGGCGGGAAACGGTCACGATGTTTTCAGAAACCGCCACGGCGATATCGCGCGGAAGCGTCCATGCCAGCTTGCCCTTCGGGCCCTCGACCTTCACTTCGCCCCGGTCGCCGATGTTCAGCTTGACCTTTTCGGGGAGAGAAATTGCTTTTTTGCCAATTCGCGACATGAGGATCTCCTTACCAAACGTAAGCCAGCAGCTCGCCGCCGACTTTCTTCTTACGGGCTTCGCCGCCGGACAAAATGCCCTGCGAGGTGGAAACAATGGCGATTCCGAGTCCGCCGAGCACCCGCGGAATTTCTTGCGCAGCGACGTAACGACGCAGACCGGGCCGGCTGATCCGCTTCAGGTCGGTAATTGCCGAAGTCTTGCCCACGGTCTTCGTCATCACCTTGAGCTGGGGATGTCGGCCGCTGTTATCCAGTTCGAAATCGGTGATGTAACCTTCCTTCTTGAGGATCGAGGCGATCTCGGCCCTCATCTTGGAATAGGGGCTGAGGATTTCCGACTTCTTCGCGCGGGTGCCATTACGCAGGCGCGTCAGAAAATCAGCAATGGGATCGGTGAGAGCACTCATACGGGATCAGGCGGCCTCGACGGCTTTTACCTGTTTTTTAGCTTGGTCGGAAAAAGGCATGCCCAGTTCGGTGAGCAGCGCCTTGGCTTCGGCATTCGTCTTCGCGCTGGTCACGATGGTGACGTCGAAGCCGATATTGCGCTTGATCTTGTCGAGCTCGACTTCGGGGAAGATGGACTGATCCGACACGCCGAGCGTGTAGTTGCCATTGCCGTCGAAAGCCTTGCCGGACACACCGCGAAAATCGCGGATGCGCGGGAGAGCCGTCTTGATTAGACGCTCCAGAAATTCATACATGCGAGCGCCGCGGAGCGTCACCTTGGCCCCGATGGCCTGGCCCTGGCGCAGCTTGAAGTTCGAAATGCTCTTCTTGGCGCGCGTCTCCGCCGGCCGCTGGCCGGTAATGAGCGCGAGTTCCGCCTTGGCATCGTCGAGCGCCGCCTTGCCGTCGCTGGCCGAGCCGGTGCAGACGTTTACGACGACCTTTTCGACGCGCGGAACTTGGAAAAGATTCGTATAGCCCTGGCTGGTTTGCAGCGCGGGAATAACGCGGGTTTTGTAATGATTATAAAGTTCAGCACTCATGGCTTATGGCCTCGTCCGCCGTCTCAGGCCGATTTCTTCCTGGATGTTCCTTTAGCCGGTTTCTCTTTGGCTCCGATCTTTTTGACGTTGGAAATGTGGATGGGCCCCTCGCGCTCGATGATACCGCCTTCAGGCTGATCCTGAGACTTGCGCTGGGTTTTCTTGATCAGGCGCACGCCCTCCACCAAGACCCGGTTTTTCTTGCGATTAACCTCAAGCACTTTGCCGGACGACCCCTTATGGTTGCCCGCGATGACCAACACGTCGTCGCCCTTTTTTACATGAGTCTTTAGCCGGTTCATAGGACCTCCGGAGCCAGGGACACGATCTTCATGAAATTTTGGTCGCGCAGCTCGCGGGCCACCGGACCAAAAATACGGCTGCCTCGCGGGTTTTTATTCGCGTCAATCAGGACGACCGCATTGCGATCGAAACGAAGGGTAGATCCATCGGGGCGATGAATGTCCTTGTGCGTGCGGACGACCACCGCGCGGACGACGTCGCCTTTCTTGACCGCGCCGCCGGCCGAAGCTTCGCGGACATGGGCGGTGATGATGTCGCCGATGCCGGCCGTCATGGTAGCCTTGCCGATCACGCCGATCATCTTGGCCACACGTGCGCCGGTGTTGTCGGCCACATCTACTTTACTAAGGAGTTGAATCATATCTCACGGTTCCTCCCGCTCGCTGAGTCGCGGAGGGGTGGGGAGTTTACATTAATGCCGAAGGATTTCAACCACCCGCCAGCGTTTTAGTTTGCTGATCGGACGCGTTTCCATAATGCGCACGACGTCACCGACTTGCGCCGTGTTTTCCTCGTCATGAGCGTGAAATTTTTTGATCTGCTTGATGATTTTTCCGAAACGCGGATGCGGCACGCGCGTCACGGTTTCGATGACAGCCGTCTTGTTCGCGTTGGCGGAGACGACCTGGCCGACGCGCGACTTGCGGAGGCCGCGGGCGCGGGTGGCGGCACCGGTCGGTGGCGCCGTCGCGGTGGAAGTGGTGGATTCGGAGCTCATGTGGATTAGGAAGCTTTCGCCAGACGGCGCTGCGAAAGGATGGTTTCGATCCGGGCCACTTCGCGGCGGCTCTGGCGGATCTGGCTGGGACGCTCCAACTGGCCGCTCTGCTGCTGCAGACGCAAGTGGAAGCTGTCCTGACGAAGATCACGCTTCCGCGTGAGCAGCTCGTCGTCGGTCATTTCTTTAAGTTCGGGAAATTTCATGGCGGGGCGCGGTGGAGTTAGGCGACGGCGTGATGCCGGGCCAGGAACTTGGTTCTCAAGGGCAGCTTGTTGGCCGCGCGGCGCAGACATTCGCGAGCGAGCGACTCGGGCACTCCGTCCAGTTCGAAAAGGATGTTACCAGGACGAACGACGGCGACCCAATATTCGGGCTGGCCTTTGCCCTTGCCCATGCGGGTTTCGGGCGGACGCTTGGTCACGGATTTGTCCGGGAAAATTTTGATCCAGACTTTGCCTTTCCGCTTCATGTGGCGGGTCATGGCCACCCGGGCGGCCTCGATCTGGATATTGGTGATCCAGCCGCGGTCCAGCGTCTGGAGTCCGAATTCGCCAAAAGCGATATCGGCATTGCGCGTCGCGTTCCCGGTGCGGTGGCCGCGCTGGGTTTTGCGATATTTCACGCGTTTGGGCATCAAGGGCATGTCAGGTCCTCCTCGTGGAAAATTATCAGGTTAGGCGATCGCCTTCTCGGGCGGCGCGGGGGATGCCGAAGTGGCAGGCTCCGGATTCTCCTGCGGTTTGCAGATCCAGACCTTGATGCCGATCTTACCGGCGATGGTGTTGGCTTCCGCGAAACCGTAATCGATGGGCTGGCGCAGCGTGTGCAAAGGAACTTTGCCTTCGCGATACCACTCCGCCCGGGAAATCTCAGCTCCGCCCAGGCGGCCGGCGCACCGGATTCTAATCCCTTCCGCTCCGAAGTCCATCGTGGTGAGCACGGTCTTCTTCATGGCGCGGCGGAAGGAAATACGGCGCTCGATTTGCAGGGCCACGTTTTCCGCCACCAGCTGCGCCTCCAGTTCCGGAGTCTTGATCTCCTGGATGTCGATCTTGACCTGTTTGCCCCCGGACATTTTGGCAATGTCGGCGGTCATTTTCTCGATCTCGGAACCTTTGCGACCGATGACGATGCCAGGCCGGGCGGTGTGAATGGTCACGCGCAGGCTGTTCCAGGCGCGTTCGATCACGATCTTGGAAACCGCCGCAAGCTGCAGCTTCTTCTTCACGTAATGGCGGATCCGCATGTCGTCATGTAGCAACTGCGGAAACTCTTTTTTGCTCGCAAACCAGCGTGAACGCCAATCGCGATTGATCGCGAGGCGGAAGCCGATCGGATTAACTTTTTGACCCATAACTTATTCCTTTGTCTCTGAGGTGGCTTCGGCCGCGGCGACCGCGTTCCGCTCTTCTTTCGGGGCGCTTTCCACTTTCCGGGCGAGAGGCTTCCTGGCGGCCTTCTTCTTCGCGCCGGTCGGCTTCTTCTTATCGCGCTTCTTGATTTCGATTTCGTCGGTCAGCGTGATCTTGATGTGACTGGTCCGTTTGCGGATGGCACCCGCGCTGCCGCGCGCTTTGGGCCGAAACCGCTTCAAGGTGGGACCTTCGCCGACGACCGCTTCCTTCACCACCAGAGTATCGACGCGCAGGTTGTTGTTGTTCTCGGCATTGGCGATGGCGCTCTTGAGCGTCTTCGCAATCAGTCCCGCCGCTTTCTTTGGGCTGAACGCCACGATGTCCAAAGCCTGCCCGACGGGCAGTCCCTGAATGGCGCGCGTCACCTCCCGCGCCTTGAACGCGGAGATGCGAGCGTACTTGTATGAAGATTGAACCTGCATGTTAAAAATTTGTTAAACTATCATTACTGCCGGGCATCCACCTTCAGGCGATCACCCACATTTATCTGTCCTCTGCCCAGATCGAGATTTTGAATCACTGCGCCGCAGATACGGTCCCTTACATCTACCACCCGCACGAGAGCCAGGCGGTTATCTTTCCGCCAGACCTGAAAGGGCATGCCCATGCGCACGCCATGTTTGCTGCCGACGTTTGCCACCACGAGCGAAAGTTCCTCCTTCACACTGATGACCATGGCGTCGGTGAGCGTGGCGGCTGTCGCGGAGGCGGGCTGAACGTCCGCAGGCGCCTCGCCTAAAGTGGCGTAGGCCTTTCGAACCTGCGACTCCACATCCATCCGGGACTGAATGTCTTCGGTGCTGGCGGCTTTCAGGAACGGCACCAGCGCTTCACACAATCCGAGCAGGTTATCCTTCAAGGCGGCATTTTCCCGCGTCGTAAGACGGAGATCCGAGACCGCCCTGAGTAAACGCTGCTGCAGCTTCGACTCGTCGCTTCCGGCACCCTCGATGCCGAGCGCTTCCAGCCGCAGTTTCAGTTCACCGCTCTCCCGCCGGAAAACCTCGGCCTCGCTGTTCGCGATGGCCATGCTTTCGGTGAGCGAGCGCACGGTTTCCTCCAGCGCCCTATTCCGGCGCTGCAGATCCGCGTTCGCGTCTGTCACGGACTGAAGCGTCATTTTCGCCTCAGTGAATTCAATATCTAAATCTGCCAAAGAACGTTGTCCACGCGCTGTCACCGACCCGAGAGTCAATGTCAGGCAACCTACTCCTGCCCATATAGCAGGCAGTCGCATTTTTACTTAGTCACCTTTGCGGTATGCGAACCGTGTTTCTTAAACACGCGGGTCGGCGAAAACTCGCCCAATTTGTGACCCACCATGTTCTCGGTGACGAAGACTGAGTTAAAAATTTTGCCGTTGTGCACCAGGAAAGTATGGCCCACGAAATCGGGAATGATCATGGAGCGGCGCGACCAGGTCTTGATCGGCTTTTTGATGCCGCTTTCCTCCATTTTGTCGATCTTCTCGAGCAGATGCAGCTCCACGAAGGGACCTTTTTTAAGTGATCTGGGCATGACTAGTTATTCTTGGTCTTGCGACGCTCGATGATGAAGGTATCCGAAGGCTGGTGTTTCTTGCGGGTCTTGAAGCCCTTGGCGAGCTGACCCCAGGGGCTGACCGGATGCTGGCGTCCACCCCCACCCTTGCTCTTGCCGTTCCCCCCACCATTGGGGTGATCGATCGGATTCATGACCATGCCGCGCACGTGCGGGCGGAAGCCGAGCCAGCGGGTCCGACCGGCCTTGCCGCTGGAAACGTTCATGTGCTCCACGTTACCGATCTGGCCGATGGTGGCGTAAGCCGCCTCGGAAATCCGGCGAATTTCGCCCGAAGGCAGCTTCACCAAGGCGTAACCGGCTTCGCGATTGCTGAGCACGGCGCGCTGGCCGGCGGAACGGGCGACCTGGCCGCCCTTCCCGGGAATCAGCTCGATATTATGAATATCGGTGCCGAGCGGGATCGACTTGAGCGGAAGGCAATTACCCAAAGCGGGCGGAGCGGACTCGCCCGCCATCACTTTGGCCCCGGCGGTCAGACCGACCGGCGCGAGGATGTAAGCTTTCTCACCGTCCTCATACTGGAGGAGAGCGATGCGGGCGGAGCGGTTCGGATCGTATTCGATGCCAACCACTTCCGCGGCCATGTCGCGCTTGCGGCGCTTGAAATCGACCACGCGATATTTCTTCTTATGACCACCGCCACGATGCCGGGTGGTAATGCGACCGTGAGCATTGCGACCGCCACTCCGCGTCTTCACGCGCAGCAGCGACTTCTCGGGCGTTGATTTAGTGATCTCCTCGAAAGACGGCAACTGCTTGAAGCGCGCGGCCGGCGTGAGGGGGCGGTGGGTTTTGAGCGCCATAATTTTATGCGAGGTCGATCGTTTCGCCCGGAGCGAGCGTCACGATGGCCTTCTTCCAATGCGGGGTGCGTCCATAGTCAGCCCGGCGTTCCCGCTTTTTCTTGCCGGCATAGTTGCAGGTATTCACCCGCACTACTTTTTTGCTGAACAGTTTCTCGATCGCCTGTTTGATCTGGATCTTGTTGGCGCGCGGCGAAACTTTGAAAACATATTGATTATGCTTCTCAGTCAGGAGCGTGCCTTTTTCGGTCAGGCGAACGGTCTGAATTAAATCGTAAGGTTCGTGCATTAGAGGGCGGTCCTTTCGGCCAGGGTCTGCAGGGCGTCCTGCGTCACGATAATCTTGCGGTAAGCGAGCAACTGCTCGGTGTTTACGTCCGAAGCGGTCACGAGCAGAACGTTCTGCACATTGCGAGCGGCCATATAGGTCGTCTCGTCAAAAGCGCCAGCAATGATCAGCACCTTCGTCGCGTCGGTCTGCTCTTTAACAAGCGCGATGAACTGCTTCGTCTTGGGTTCAGCCACAGCGAAGCTATCAATAGTGAGCAAGTCACCTGCCTTGATCCGCTCGCTGAGGGCCTTGCGAAAAGCCAGGCGGCGCACCTTGCGAGGAACCTTCTTGGTATAGTCACGCGGCTTGGGTCCAAAGACCACCCCTCCACCGGACCAAACCGGGGAAGACTTATATCCAGCGCGGGCGCGACCGGTGCCCTTCTGGCGCCAGGGCTTGGCTCCCGAACCGGATACTTCGCCTTTCGTCTTGGTGCAAGCAGTGCCGCTGCGACGGGCGGCGCGCATGGCGACCACGGCGTCATGGACGGCCTGGGTTCCGCGACCGTTCTCGATCACTTCAAATTTGGCAGCCTTGGCATCATCCAAGGTAAAGACGGCGGCGCTCATTTATGCTTCTCCGGATGTTTGATGGCGGGGCGGACGATGACGTAGCTGCCATTCGGTCCCGGCACCGCGCCGCTGATCAGAATGACGTTGTCCTCTTCGCGGACCTGCACCACTTTCAGATTCTGAACCGTGATGCGGCGGTCACCCATGTGGCCGGGCATTTTCATGTTCCGAAAAACGAGACCCGGCGTGGAACGGTTACCGATGGCGCCGGTGCGGCGATGCATTTTGGAACCGTGCGAAGCGGGCTGGCCGGCGTGGTTATAGCGCTTCATGACGCCCTGGAAACCCTTGCCTTTGGATTGACCGATCACGTCCACCATCTGCCCTGGCTCGAAACGGCTCAGCTTCAAATCTATTTCCGTATCGGCGGGCACATCCGCGCCGAGGCGGAACTCGCGCACGATGCGCTTTGGATCGCTGCCAAATTTGCCAAAATGGCCTAGAGCGGCCTTGGTCAGGCGCTGCGCCTTCTGGTCGTCAAAGCCCACCTGCACCGCGGAATAGCCATCCTTCTCCAGCGACTTGACCGCGAGCGCGGTATTGCCACCGGCTTCGATGACGGTCACCGCCGTGGCGTTGCCCTTTTCATCGTAAACCCGGGTCATGCCGACTTTTTTGCCTATTAGTCCAATTTTCATCAGTCGGTGGAAAAGTTAGATCTTGATGGTGATGTCCACCCCGGCTGGCAGATTGAGCTTCTTAAGCTCATCGACCGTCTTGGCGGTGGGATCCATGATGTCGAGCAAACGCTTGTGGGTCCGGATCTCGAACTGATCCATGGACTTCTTATCCACGTGCGGCGAGCGATTGACGGTGAATTTCTCAATCCGGGTGGGCAGCGGAATGGGTCCCGCGACCCGAGCGCCGGTCCGCTTGGCGGTATCGACGATTTCGAGCGCGGACTGATCAAGCGTCCGATAGTCGAATGCTTTGAGCCGGATGCGGATGCGTTGGCCGTTAGTCATTTAGAAAGATCCAGTTAAAGTTGAAAATTGGGAGGAGACTAGTTCTTGATATCCAGCACCGCGGCTTTGACCTGCTCTGGGACCTGCTCGAAGTGAGAAGGCTCCATCGAGTAAGAGGAACGCCCCTTGGAGAGTGAACGAATCGCCGTGGCGTAGCCGAACATTTCCGCGAGAGGAACTTCGGCATTGATCGTGGTGAGCAAGCCCTTGGTTTCCATGCCCTGAATGCGGCCGCGCCGGCGGTTCAAATCACCCATGATATCGCCCTGGAACTCGTCCGGGGTGATGTTCTCCACCTTCATGATTGGCTCGAGCAGGATCGGAGCGGCTTTCTTGATGCCGTCCTTCGTGGCGAAAATGGCCGCCAGCTTGAAAGCCATCTCATTCGAGTCCACATCGTGATAGGAGCCGTCGGTGATGTCGATCTTGAGATCGATCACCGGATAGCCGCCCAGCACCCCGCTCAGCACGGCTTCCTCGATCCCTTTCTTGACCGCCGGAATGTATTCCTTGGGAATGGTGCCGCCGACCACTTTGTTCTCGATGGCCAGGCCTTTGCCGGATTCGTTGGGCTCAATGTTGATGACGACGTGTCCATATTGGCCCCGACCGCCCGACTGCTTGACGAGCTTGCCTTCACCGATCGCCTGCTTGGTGATGGTTTCGCGATAGGCAATCTGCGGCTTCCCGGCATCGGCATCCACCTTGAACTCACGCAGCATCCGGTCGCGGATAATTTCCAGATGGAGTTCGCCCATGCCGGCCACGATCGTCTGACCGGTTTCCTCGTCCGTGAAGACGCGAAACGTCGGGTCTTCCTCAGCGAGGCGCTGGAGAGCGAGGCCCATTTTTTCCTGGTCCACCTTGGTCTTTGGCTCGATCGCCATGGAGATCACCGGATCAGGGAAGGAAGGGGGTTCGAGCAGAATCGGGCGATCCTCGGCACAGAGCGTATCGCCCGTCGTGATGTTCTTGATGCCGACAATCGCGGCGATATCGCCCGCGTAAACCGTGTCCACGTCTTCACGCTTGTCGGCGAAAATTTTCATCAAGCGGCTGATCCGCTCCCGCTTGTTGGTGCGAGGATTATAGACCGTGTCGCCTTTGGAGAGGGAACCGGAGTAAACCCGAAAGAACACCAATTTGCCGACAAAGGGATCGCTCCAAAGCTTGAACGCGAGCGAGCAGAAGCTGCCGTTATCGTCGGTCGGAGCCGCCATGGGCTCGGCCGTGTCAGGATCCTGCCCAGGCGTGTCGGGCAGATCCAGCGGGCACGGAAGGTAGTCCACCACCGCGTCCATCAAATACTGAACCCCTTTGTTCTTGAAGGCGGAGCCACCCACCACCGGGACAAATTTGTTGGCGATCGTGGCGCGGCGGATGCCGGCTTTGAGTTCGGGACCACTGATCGGCTTCTCTTCCAGAAAGAGCATGCCGATTTCGTCGTCCACATCGGCAATGGCGGACACCAGTTTCTCGTAGGCTTCATCGATCAGGGCGTTTGCCGCCGGATCGGTGATTTCCTTCACGTCGTAAGTGGAGCCGAAAAGGTCATCGTCCTTATAGACAATCGCTTTCCGGTTAATGATGTCATACTGCCCCTTCAATAGCTCTTCTTTCCCAATCGGAATGAGCACCGGGAAGCAATTCGCGCCCAGCTTTTTCCGCATGCTCTCGATGGCCGCCTCGAAGTCGGCGCCGGTGCGGTCCATCTTATTGATGAAGGCGATGCGGGGAACGTTATACTTGTTCGCCTGCCGCCAGACTGTCTCGGATTGGGGCTGCACGCCGGCGACGGCATCGAACACCGCGATCGCGCCATCCAGCACGCGCAGGGAGCGCTCCACCTCCGCCGTGAAATCCACGTGACCGGGAGTATCGATGATGTTTACCCGTTGCTGAATCTCTTCGTAAGCCTTGTAAACACCCTCTTCCTTCTTCTGAAACCAGGTGCAGGCGGTGGCGGCGGAGGTGATGGTGATCCCGCGCTCGCGCTCCTGCTCCATCCAGTCGGTGGAAGTCGTGCCCTCATGCACCTCACCGATCTTGTGGATCATGCCGGTGTAAAAAAGGATGCGCTCAGTCAGCGTCGTCTTGCCGGCGTCGATGTGCGCGGCGATGCCGATGTTCCGCGTCCGCTCGAGCGGGTAGGCTCGGTCCGGGGAGTTGATCTCCTTATTGACGGCGTGAGGATCTATGACTGTAGCGATAGCGGACATCGGAAAATTGAGCGTTGAGGCTACCAGCGGAAGTGAGCGAAAGCGCGGTTGGCCTGCGCCATCTTGTGGGTGTCGTCCCGTTTCTTGATCGCATTGCCCTGCCCGGCGGCAGCTTCCTTGAGCTCACTCGCCAGAGCGTCCTGCATGGGAATGTTGCGGCGATTCTGGGCAAAACCCACGATCCAGCGCATGGCCAGGGAGATCTGACGGGCGGGCGAAACCTCGAGCGGCACTTGATAGGTTGCGCCACCGACGCGGCGGCTCTTCACTTCCAGGCGAGGCTTCACGTTATCCAGAGCTTTGTGAAGAGTCTCCAGCGGATCAACCACCTCGGTGTCGAGGCGAGTCTTCTCGATGGCGGCATAAACGATGCGCTCGGCGAGCGACTTCTTGCCGTCCTTCATCACGGCACTGATCAAGTTCGCGACGACCGGACTGGCGTATCGGGCGTCGGACTTCTCTTCTTTAGCGTAAACTCGGCGGCGGCGGGACATGGCGTGAGATCCTTATTTCTTCTTCTTACCACCAGCGGCGGCCTCCTGGCCGGGCTTCGGACGCTTGGCGCCGTATTTCGAACGACCCGAACGACGGCCATCGACTCCGAGAGAATCCAGTGCCCCGCGCACGATATGATAGCGGACACCCGGCAAATCCTTCACCCGACCACCCCGGACGAGCACAATGGAATGCTCCTGGAGATTATGACCCTCGCCCGGGATGTAGGCGATGATTTCCTGGCCATTGGTCAACCGGACCTTCGCCACCTTGCGCAAGGCCGAGTTCGGCTTCTTGGGCGTGCGAGTCATGACCTGAGTGCAGACCCCGCGACGCTGGGGGCAGCTGTCAAGCGCGGGCGACTTCGATTTCGCGGTCGCTTTCGTTCGGCCTTTACGGACGAGCTGGTTGATTGTTGGCATCTAAAATTCGGTTGGTTCTATGATCGGAAGTTCCCGGAATATCCGGGGACTAAAAACCCGCATATGGAGGTAAGTTAACCTACCCACCAGTTGCGGGGGACGCGCACTATAGGAAAATCTTCCAAGCACGCAAGGGTTTTTTCCCGGATATTCCGCCTCGTCTGGAGGCGAATATCTGCGGAACGGTGAGAATTAGCAGCGCGCTCCAGCCGCCGCAAGCAAACTTTCCGAAAAACGACGGAGATATTCCCCGGCCGGGTCGCTGATCACTGGCTTTGCTCGGACGAGCGGATCAGGGGCGGGGCGGTGATCCGGGGCCGAACGGGCGGCAGATTCATCGGGGCGGGTTTCACGCCGGGCGAAGGAACCGGAGCCGAGGCTGGGCTGGGCTGCGCGGGGAAGGCCGGGGCCGGACGCGAAACCGGGGCGGACATGGTGGGGGACGGCGAAAGGGTGCGCTCCGTTTCCCGGCGCCGATCCTGATTGCGGAGGTCCTCCAGTTCTTCGCGCAGTTTCCGCTGCTGCTTGCGCAGCAGGTCGGTTTCCTCTTCGTGATCGCGATGGATCCGCTCGAGACGCCCCTTGAGGTGCTCCACTTCCTTGCCTGCGGAGGTGGAATGGTCGCGCAACTCCCGCTGGATCCGCTCGTGATCCTGTCGAGCCGCGTCCAGAGCCTTCCGGTCGCCCGCGCGGGCTTTCTGCTCAGCCGCGAGATCATCCTGGGCCTTTTTCAGAGCTGTCCGCGCGGCGTCCCGCTGCCTGGTTGCTTCCTCACCGCGATCGTGGGCCGCCTTTTCCGCCTCGGTAATTTTCCGGCGAAGCTGGGTGATCTGGGTGGTCGCTTGCTCCAGATCACGTCGCAACTTGCCCTGCTCCTCAGCGGCATCAGTGAGCTTCTCGTGCTGAGCGGCGGCGGCTTCGTCGGCCGCTCCGCGGATTTTGGCCAGTTCGGCCTCAGTGTCGCTGGCTTTCTTCCGGCTATTCTCAAGCTCTTTCTGGTGGGCTTTTTGAGCCTCCGCGAAGGCTTTCGTCTGGGCCGCCTGCTCGTCGGCCCGCGCTTGACTCAGAGCCCGCAGGTCATGGGCCAGCGTGTCTTCAGCCTGCCGCAGACTTTCGATTTCCTGGCGCTGAAGCTCGGCTTGGGCCAGGACTTCCCGCGCTTCTTTCTCCTTTGACTGGAGCGCATTCGCCTGCTCTTCCGTTAATTTCTGGGCCTGGCCGAGGCTGGCGATGGCGGCATCCCGCTCGCCGACCGCTTCCTGGCGCTGGCGCGCGTAAAGATCGGCCCGCTGGGAAATCTCAGCGGACTCTTTCCCGAGGAGCGCGGCTTTCTCCGCGGCTGCGGTCAGCTTTTTCGCGTCCTCCGTCCGTTCCCGCTCGAATTGCGCGATGCGCTCGCGAGCCTTGCCCAGCTCGCTTTGCGCGGTTCTGCTCTTATTTTGCAATGGACGCAAACTGCTTGCCTCCTCCTCCAGCTGGCGTTTCTCCGCTTTGAGCGTTTCCAGCTCGCTGGTGAGGGAATTTTTCTCCTCGTCGATGGATTGCAGGTTGTGCGACAGCTTTCCTTTTTCGTCCTCGATGGCTTGCAGGCGGGCGGCCAGCTTCTCACGCTCTTTCTCCGTGCGGGCGAGCTTTCCGGCCAGATCGTTTTTCTCTTTCTCGACGGTGGAAACCTTTTCGCGCAGGTCGTTCTTCTCGCGGCCGGAATCGCTCAGGCGCGCGCGGGTCTCGTCGCGCTCGCGCTCG
>JBGTNO010000056.1:0-11930 GCA_041743065.1 Chthoniobacterales bacterium | reverse complement strand
ATCGGAATCCAGTTCTCCTGCCGCGTCGGCACCTGCGGCGTGTGCAAGGTGAAGATGACTGAAGGCGAGGTGGATCAGGAAGTGCAGGACGCGCTCGACGACGACGACAAGGCCGGCGGCATCATCCTCGCTTGCCAGGCAAAACCCAAGACGCCGGTGACGGTGGAGGCATAGCGTATGAAGGAACGCGAACGCATCATCCTCACCAGTGTTCTCGCCCTCCTGCTCGTAAGCTGGCTTGGCTTTCTCTTTCATCGCTCCCCGGACTTTGCCGGGAGCGGAATCGGCTCGGCCTTCGGGATCGCCGGCGCCGTGCTCATGCTCGTCCCGCTCGCCTATCCCTTCGTAAAGCGCATTCCCTTTCTAAACAAATGGGTCACCGCGCGGGTTTCCTTGCAGACCTTGATGACCTGGCATGTCTATGCCGGCATCTTCGGCCCGTTGCTCGCGATCATTCACACCGGGCACAAGTTCAACAGTTGGCTCGGGATCTCGCTGACCGGCGTGATGCTGCTCTGCGTCGTCAGCGGGTTCGTCCTTCGCTATCTCACCACCTACGTCACGCATGACATGAAGGACAAGCTGCTCCTGCTCCAGACAGCCCGGGGCGATCTGGACAGCGCATGGGGAGTGCTCGAAAACTCCCCGGCGGAAGCGGAAGCCCTCCCGAAGTCGCGCTTCCTCGCGGCGGGTCTGGGCTCGCTGGGCATCGATCTCTCATCGGGCGGCCCGGCGGGTGAAGTCACCCGCATTGCCGAATCGGTGGCGGACCTGGAGTTCGCGATTCGCACCGACGAACTCTTCAAACGCTGGTTCTCGTATTCGCTGAAGATGCATATCGTTCTATCCATCGTTCTCTATGTGCTGCTCGGCCTGCACATCTGGGCCGCGCTGCACTTCGGATTGAGGTGGCTCGCATGAAGCTTCGCGCCGCCTTCCTCATGGCCTTCGCGACGCTGATCGCGCTCGGAGCCCTCGCCTATCTCGTCACCGGCCACGCGCCGTGGAAAGTCGAGTCCGTCACCAACACAGCGAACTGGCAGCGGATGGTGAACCCCGGCGGACTCTCCGGCGCGCACGCCTTTCTCGATCACAACTGCGCCGCCTGCCACACGCCGACGCAGGGCGTCACCGCCGCGAACTGCATCGTCTGCCACGCCACCGACCTCGACGTGCTCCAGCGCCAGCCCACTGCGTTTCACTCCGATGTCGGCGATTGCACCGCATGTCATCAGGAACACCGCGGCCGCGATGCCCGCCCGACGGACATGGACCACTCCGCGCTCGCGCGCATCGGTCTGCACCAGATCGAGTCGAACCCGAATGTCGCCGCCGAGACCGCGCGGATCGCCGCATGGCTGCTCGCGCAAGGCGGCGAGAATTCCACCATCGCCACGCACCCGAAACTCACCGCGGGAGAAGCCGTCCTCGACTGCGTCGCCTGCCACTCGACGAAGGACCGGCACGTCGGCCTCTTCGGCACGAATTGCGCGTCCTGCCACGGCACCCAAGCCTGGACCATCGCCGAATTCCGGCACCCGCCTGCCGCGTCGATGGATTGCGCGCAATGCCACCAGGCCCCGCCGAGCCACTACATGGGTCACTTCAACATGATCTCCGCGAAGGTCGCAGGAAAGCCGCACGCCAAGGTCAGCGAATGCTACGCCTGCCACCAGACGACCTCCTGGCCCGACATCAAAAAGGTGGGCTGGTACAAGCACCACTGAGGAGCCGCCCATGAGCCTCCGGATTGCTCTCCTCGCAGCCGTCGCCCTCGGCACAATGATCCTCGCCGCCTTCGCGCTCATGGTGACGGCGCGTTGGCTGGGGCTCTTGCTCGACCAACATCGCCGGGTCCAGCGTCTATCGGGAAACGGAGTTCTCCGTCTCGCGAGCGGGAAAAGGACTCGCGATTGTCCCGGAAGAAACTAATCGTCACTTCGCATGGACCACTTCCGCCACATCATGGAAATCGTTGGCACGGCGGTGGACGCCGCCGGCGTCTTCATCGTCGTCATCGGGGCGCTTATCGGCACCGGCCGATTCGCCTTCCAGCGTAGCGAAAGCGGCTACCGCCAATATCGTCAGGACTTGGGCCGCGCCATTTTGCTCGGCTTGGAATTCCTCGTTGCCGGCGACATCATCCGCACCGTCGTCGTCGCGCCGACCCTGGAGAACGTTTACGTGCTCGGCCTCATCGTCCTCATCCGCACCTTCCTGAGCTTTTCCCTACAACTCGAAATCGAGGGCAGATTGCCGTGGCAGCGGGCTTCACGTCCAAATCCGTAGAGGGCAAATCCGGGGAAGCGGACTTACCCGTCCACATCGTCGAAGAGCGATCTCTGCGTGTTCGCTTCCTCCGCCTCGGCTGCGGCTTCGAGATCGCCTTCTTTCTTCTGCCACTCCCTTTTTAGCTCCTCGACCATTCGCTCGAGGTTTTCCCCGGCGGCGACGAATCGCCTGTGGATCCTCCTGTTTTCCTCAAACTCTCGCGCCAATGCTTCGAGTTCCTGTTCCCACGACCAAAAGTAGTCGCCTGGATCTTCGTCGTTGTCCTGCTCCCAGCGAGACTTCCACCAATCCGTCACCCGCTGGAGAGCGGCGGCGCTGAGATTGCGGCGGACTTCGGCCCTGATGGAGCGCAACTCGGATGGACGAAACAAGGCCCTCAGGTTGGGACGGAGCATGAACCTCCACTCGGGCGTTCTGCTCGCGGAATGACGAGCGGCGGCGACAAACCGCAGTCTTTGCTTCTCTGGAAGCAGGCCATGCGCATGCAAGACCGCGAACAGCTTCGCCTCCTCCGACCACAGCAAATAGGCGTTGATCTGGAGAGTCCCGAGAAAGGCAGGCACGGCTTTCAGGAAGTAGCGGATGAAATCGACGCAGCAGCGAGCGGCGAGAAAGGAAGCGAGCCGTTTTGTTCCGCCGGGTTCCTCGATCAATTCGCGCAGGCGATTGGCGACGAGCGAAAACCGATCCGGAGGAACGACCAGTTTCACGCCCTCCAATCCGACGTCGCCGCAGGTGATTTCGCTGACGAGCTGCCCTACCCGCGTCCCGCGAAGGAAGATGTCCATAAGGTTGGGGTCGTCGCCAATGACTCCTCCGAAAGCATCGCGAATGCTCGGATGTTTGAACCGATAGACATTCTCGCCGCTTTCCAAGGTGCGAACGATCAAGGAGCCTTCAAGAGCGCCCAGTGATTTGCGCACTGCGCCCACCGTGGAGTTCATCAGTTGGAGTGCTCGGTCCTCGTCGTCTGTCAGGTCGAGGCCCGCGCGGAGCTTTCCGCCCCGCATGAAGGCAAGGCCAAGAGCTGCGCGATTTGCATCGCCTAGTCCTTCGATGACGTCTCGCAGGTATCCTTCCGGGTCGGCGACGAATTCTAGAATCGAGTCGAGGTTGGGCTGAACCTTCTTTGTGAAGAACGGATCGCCGAGACGCCGTGCAGTTTCCGGGAGGAAGTTGTCGTGCGCCGCGACTTCGGAAAGAAACCCCTTTGCCGCACTCCGAAACTTGCGCGTCTGACCGCCGAGCCGCAGATGATTGTAGAGGATTTGCTCGCGTTCGCGTTGGGTGAGTTCTTCGACTTCGATGACGACGCGGGATTCCTTGAGGAGCGGAAATATGGATTCCTTCAAGTCCTCCACGGCAGCCTGATGGATATAACTCCGCGACGTGAAGATGGCGCGAGCGCCGCGCCGCAAGGCTGCGCTCAAATGCGGAAGGGCGTGATTCCATTCCAGCGCCCGCTCCCGTTCGTATTGCCGCTGGCCGAATGCGTCATCCATCCAGAAGAACTGGTTCGGGTCGCGGGGATTCCAATGCGAGGTGAAATCGTCGGCGTGGCGCACCTTGACGACGCGGCAGCCCCAAGTGTCCGCGGCGGCGAGCGCGAGCGCGGCGGCGATCGTGGATTTTCCACTTCCGGGATCGCCGAGCAGAAAGACAAACCCTTTCGCGCGCAGAGCCTGCACACTTCGATGATGGGAATCGGTGACAACGAACTTTTCGAGTTCGTCGCCCAGCCACGAGAGAATCTCCTTGGCCTGGTCGTAAACGCGGTCGTCCAGGATTTCGGTGAGATCGCCCAGACCGTAGAGCCGGGGAACGAGAGTCCGTAGGCGCTGATTCTCACGGATTTGCTGCGTGATCCACTCGCCGCCGTAGGCTGCGAATTCCTTGATTCCCCGAATGCGTAGAAAACGAGAACGCAACTCGTCCTCCACCGGTCCGCGAAGCGTGGCGTTTGTCAGCAGCACATAGTTTCGAGCGAGTCCCTTCCGTGCGAGGCGGCGGGCTTTCACGATTTCATCGTTGAGATCGGCGGCATGCAGGACCGCCCCGGCCTTGGCCGTGAATTTGCACTGAACCACGAAGCTGCCACGCATCTCCTCACCACCCTTCGGCTTCCACTTTCCATGGAAGGCGCCGTCGCGTCCGGCATCCCCGCCTTCGGCGAAGGTCTGGAATGTCTGACCCAGGACTTCGCGGAGAATCGTCCCGCAAAGGCCCTGGAAATAACCCCACCCGAGGGTGTGAAGAGCATACGAAACCCCGCCGACAGAAGATCCATGCGACGTCACCGCAGGCTTGCGACGGGTCGCATTTTGTATCGAGTCGGACGAACGCTTCACGTCGTTACGCTGTCATTTTCCGACCTCGACCACGAGAAGATCCGAGCAGGTTGCGATAGCTCCAGTGTTCAAATTTGCGAGACCTTCAGCCTTCCTCAGCCAAATGCTCCACGATGTGACCACGCAGCGCAGCGGAGTGGTGACATCATTCGAGGCGGAGCGGCGGCGCGAAGTCTCCGGGCTTTGGGGAGCGATTGCGCAGCCATGAGCGGACAAGGCCGGAGTCTTCGCGTGCGGTCGGCGGCATTCGCTTCCAGCAATGCGATCCGAAAAAATGCGGAGCGTTTCCGGTTTATTCATGCGTGTGCGGCTGGTCGTGACGGTGGGGATGCGAGTGGACGAGCGCGCCGTGCCGGTGCTCGTGGGAATGAAATGTGTCGGGTGGATCGAAGGCGCTGTGCGCGTGCTGATGCGCTTCGTGATCGCTTGGGGGTTGGCTCTTTTCGTATGGACGTTTGAGCCAAAGCGGAAGGGAGACGGCGGCGAGCAGGGCACCGAAGAGCCACGCGGTTTCGCCGAATCCCAAGGCTGTCGTCAGAAAGCCGGCCAGCGGGTAAGTGAGGCCCCAGCCGGCGTGACTGAGCGAGAAATGCGCGGCGTAAATGTGCGGGCGCTCCTCGCCCTGACTGTTGGCGGCGAGCAGTTCGTTTCCGCGAATGCCGAGGATGCTCTGGGCCGCGCCTGCGAGCGTCCACCCGACGAGCACGGCGGCGTATTGCTGGAATGCAGCGGCGAGGCCGAGGGCGATGAGCATGGCGGGCGCGGATGCGCTGACCATTGCATTGCGGACGGACGGCGTGGCGCGCCCGTAGATGGTCGCGCCGCAGACGGCGCCGATTCCGTAAGCGGCCATGACCCACGCATACGCCGCGTCAGATCGGCCGAGCTGCACCTTGACGAAATCGACCGTGGCCACGAGCACGAAGCCGCCCATGACACTTGTCTGTAAGGCCAGGAGCAGCGTCTGGCGAAGGGGCGCGCGCTGGAACATCGCGGCGAGTCCATGACCGAGGGTCGTTTTGCGACCGATCGCGCGCGGTGGCTCGATGAGCAGGCGCGGCACGGCGAAAAGCAGCGCCGCGCTGAGAAGAAACGTGACGCCATCGGCGACGAAGTTTCCACGAAAGCCGACCGTCGCGATGACCAGCCCGGCAAGCGATGGTCCGAGGATATTGGCAGTGTCGTAGGCGATGGCCCCGAGCGCGAGCGCCCGCGGATATTGCGCCTCCGAGACGACGCCGGGAATGACGGCTTTATAGATGGGTGTGAAGAGCGCGGCGCCGAGATTCAGGACCACGGCGAGGGCGTAGATTTCCCATACCGAATCCGCGAAGAAAAATCCGACGACGACTCCGGCGCGGACGACATCGCTGCCGATCAGGATGGCGCGTGCGCCGAATCGTGCCGCGATCTGGCCCGCCCACGGCGCGCATAACACGATGACGACGATGCGGATGGCGAGCGTAACGCCGAGCACGGCGGCGGCGGAAGCGCCGACGAGTTGATGCGCCAGCAACGCCAGCGCCACCGAGCTAAGCCCGCTGCCAATCAGGCTGACGACGTGCGCCCAGAAGAGCTTTTGAAAAGGGCCGTGGCGCCAAAGCGAAGAGTTGGCGGCAGTCGAAGTCATGGCAATAAGAGGTCGTTGTCTGTGCCGGCGAACACTGCGAAACGCTCGTCGAGCCTTACTCTCAGAGCAGATAATTCGGGCATCGGTGAATCGAATCAGCGTGGTAGGACACCAGGACCACGGAGCCCTTGGGCGGAACGCCGGGCAGGCTGACGGCATACCGCGAGCGACTCAAGCCGCTCAAGCGGCTTCGACTGCCGGTGTATGAAAATTTCGCGACGGCTGTATCGAGGATTTGCCGGTCTGGGCCGATGACCGACACATCGACATGATCCCTCCACTCTTCGCCTGCCCGCGGGCGGGCGCTGCCGGAAACAAGCAAGTCCTTCCGGTCTCGATCGGCGCGGGCGTGAGCCACTGCAATCCGCCCGCTTCCGTTCCGGGCAATTTCCACAGGGACGGTTGAACCGGAACTGCCCGTCGGATCGGTGGCGAATTCGAGCAGGCCCGAGGAATTTTGCGCGCTTTCCCATGTCGCGATGGAACATCCGGAAAGGGCGGCAGTTCCAAGGAGAGCAGCGACTAGTGTTAGTTTCATCATACGTGATTTGGTTTTGGTTTCAGGTCGCGTTTTAAGAGGCATTAGGAATGCGCGCGAGATGGTACAGCCACGGCTGCCTCATCCGCATTTTCCAGCACTTCGTCGCGGCGGTGGAACATGCGGTAGAGCGCGGGGAGGACGAGGAGGGTGAGCAGCGTGGAGCTGATGATGCCGCCGATGACGACGGTGGCGAGCGGACGCTGGACCTCGGCACCGGTGCCGGTGGCGATGGCCATCGGGACGAAGCCGAGCGCGGCGACGAGGGCAGTCATCAGCACGGGACGCAGGCGGGTCAGCGAGCCGGTGACGACGGCTTCATCGAGCGGCGTCCCGGTACGGCGGAGGTTGTTGATGAACGAGACCATCACGAGTCCGTTGAGCACCGCCACGCCCGAGAGCGCGATGAAGCCGACCCCCGCGGTGATCGAGAGGGGAATGTCGCGCAGCCACAGCGACGCGATCCCGCCGGTCAGGGCAAGTGGCACGCCGGAGAAGACCAGCAGCGCATCCTTCACGCTCCCGAAGGCCATGAATAGAAGCGTGAAGATCAGAAACAACGATAGCGGCACGACAAGCTGCAGACGCTTGGCGGCGGAGAGAAGCTGCTCGAAAGTTCCGCCCCAGGTGATCCAGTAGCCGGCGGGAAGCTCGACGGCCTCCATGCGCTGCTGCGCTTCGGCGACGAAGGAGCCGAGATCGCGTCCGCGCACGTTGGCGGTCACGACGACGCGGCGTTTGCCGTTCTCGCGGCTGATCTGATTCGGGCCGGGCGCGATGTTGAATTCCGCAATTTCGCCGAGCTGGACGAAAGGCGGTGCGTAATTGGTGAATGGTGAACCGTGAATGGTAGAAGCGATCTTACGCACCGCCCCATTCACCATCTTCGATTCACTATTCACGCTGCGCCGCTTCGGCAGATCGACGGGGATATGCTTTAGCGCGTCGAGGTCGGTGCGAAGGTTTTCGGGAAGGCGCACGAGCAACGGCCGACGGCGGTCGCCCTCGAAGATTTCCCCGGCTTCCTTGCCGCCAATGGCGATCTGGATGACTTCCTGGACGTCGGCCACGTTGAGTCCGAAGCGAGCCATCTTTTTCCGGTTCATTTGAATAGTGAGGAGGGGCAGGCCGGTGATCTGCTCGACATTGACGTCCTGGGCGCCGGGAACGGATTCGAGGACATCGGCGGCCTCTTTACCCGCGGCGAGCAACGCTTCGAGATCGTCTCCGAAAATCTTCACCGCGACATCGCTGCGGACACCGGCGATCAGCTCGTTGAAACGCATTTCGATGGGCTGGAGGAACTCGAATTTCGTGCCGGCGAGTTCCGATTCCATCTTCGCGGACATGGCGTTGACGAGATCGGTCTTGCTGCGTTTCGGGTCGGGCCATTCCGAGCGGGGTTTGAGCATGACGAATCCGTCGGCCACGCTCGGGGGCATCGGATCGGTGGCGACTTCCGCCGTGCCGATTTTGGCGAACGTCTCCTTCACCTCGGGGAATTCGAGAAATTTCTTCTGCACGGCATTCTGCATGTCGATGGCCTGCGTGAGGCTGGTGCCGGGGATGCGGAGCGAATGCACCGCCAGATCGCCCTCGTCGAGATTGGGAATGAATTCGCTGCCCATGCGCGAGGCGAGCAAGAGACTGAGGGCGACGAGGAGCGCCGCGCCGAGCGCAACCACGCCTCGATGGGCGAGGGACGCACGCAGCAGCGGCAGATAAAGAGCCTTGGCGCCGCGCATGAGGAAGTTCTCCTTCTCCGAAACCTTGCCGGTCATGAAGATCGCGACGGCCGCCGGGACGAAGGTCACGGAAAAGATCATCGCTCCCGCGAGAGCGATGATCACGGTCCATGCCATGGGATGGAACATTTTCCCCTCGACGCCGGTGAGGGCGAGGATCGGCAGATAGACGACCATGATGATGAAGACGCCGAAGATGCTGGGGCGCACGACCTCGCGGGTCGCATCGAAGACGGTTTCAAACCGCTCGGCCCGCGACGGCAGTCGCTTGAGCTTGTGTTGTTCCTCGGCGAGGCGGCGGATGCAGTTTTCCACGATGATGACCGCGCCATCGACGATGATACCGAAGTCGAGCGCGCCTAGACTCATGAGGTTGCCGCTGATTTTCGTGCCGACCATGCCGGTGATCGTGAAGAGCATGGCGAGCGGGATGACCGCCGCCGTCACGAGAGCTGCCCGCACGTTGCCGAGCAGGAAAAGGAGCACCACGATGACGAGCACCGCTCCCTCGAAGAGATTCTTCTTCACGGTCTCGATGGTCGCGTTGACGAGGTTCGTGCGGTTGTAAACGGTGTGGGCCACGACGCCCTTGGGCAGCGTCCGGTTGATCTCGGCAACCCGCTGGGCGACCCGCTCGGAGACGACGCGGCTGTTTTCGCCCACGAGCATGAAGACCGTCGCGAGCACGGTTTCCTCTCCCTCCGCCGTCGCGGCTCCCGTGCGCAGCTCGGAGCCGAAGCTCACGTCCGCCACATCGGCGATGTGGATCGGCACGCCGCCAAAGGTGCCGACAGTGATGTCGCGGATGTCCTCCAGCGTGAGCGCCTGGCCGGGGGCGCGGATGAGATACTGCTCGCCGTTGCGCTCGATGTAGCCCGCGCCGACGTTGGCGTTGTTCGCTTCGAGCGCGTCCATGATGTCGCCGAAGCCAAGGTCGTAGGCGATGAGTCGGTCGGGGCGCGGGGCGACCTGGTATTGCTTTTCGGTTCCGCCGATGGTGTTCACCTCGACGACTCCGGGCACGGTGCGAAGCTGGGGCTTGATGACCCAATCCTGAATCGTCCGCAGATTCATGGGCGAATAGGGTTCGCCCTCCTCGTTGAGAGCACCGGGCTCGGCCTTGACGACATACATGTAGATCTCGCCGAGTCCGGTGGTGATCGGCCCCATGCTGGGCTCGATGCCGGGGGGCAGCTTGCCCTTGACCTCCTGGAGGCGCTCGTTGACGAGCTGCCGCGCAAAATAGATGTCCGTGCCGTCCTCGAAGACAGCCGTCACCTGCGAGAGTCCGTAACGCGAGATCGAGCGCGTGTAGCTTAGCGCGGGCAATCCTCCGAGCGCGGTTTCGACCGGGAACGTGATGCGCTGCTCGGCTTCCAGCGGAGAATATCCGGGGGCTTCGGTATTGATCTGCACCTGCACGTTCGTGATATCGGGCACGGCGTCGATGGGCAGTCTCTGGTAGTTGTAAACGCCGAGGGCAGCCACCGCGAGGACGGCGAGCAGGATGATCCACCGCTGGCGGATGGAGAGTTGAATGAGTGAATTAAGCATGAAAGTGGTTCGTTAAATGGCGGAGCTGCCCTGTTCGCCGGTGCGAATGCGCACGGCTTGACTGATATCGGTCACGACGATCAGCCCGTCACCGGGATGACCGGTGTGGGCGGCGGTCTGGATGGCTTCGACGATGGCGGGCGCGATGTCGTCGGCGCAGACGATCTCGACGCGCTTCTTCTGGTGGAAGAAAATCTCCTCCTCCGTGACACGGTAGGCTCCGCCGACGCCACGGCCGCGGCCTTGCCCGGCGGCATCGAGAATGGTGACACCAGGGAAATGCGGCAAGGCGTGTAGCGCCTGCATGACGCGCCCGAGCATGTGCGGCTGAATGGATGCTTTGATCTCTTTCATAGCTGGAGCGATGGATTAGTGATCGTGGGATGCGCCGTCCTTGAGCACGTCGGCCTTCACGACGAAGCTGTTTTCGGTCGCGTATTTCGTTCCCGGCTTCAGCGGGCCGGAGAGGACTTCGACCCACTCCCCGTCGCGCTGGCCCAGCTCCAGAATCGCGATCTCGAAGGAGTTGCCGTCGTTCATGAACACCACGTCCCAATCCCGGAAGGTCTGCAGGGCGCTATCCTTCACCGCGATCGGCACTTCGCGTGAGGCCACGACCACCTCGGCGGTCACGAAAAGTCCGGGCTGCCACTTCATTTCCGGATTCGGCAAATCGGCGAGCGCCACTCCGGTCTGCGTATCCTGCGTTCCGATCGGCGAGAGGTAGGTGATCTTCGCTTCGGACGTCTGGCCGTCCGCGCTCCGGATTGCGACCGTCTGGTCCTCGCGAAGCTGGGCGAAGTCCTCGCGCGGCACGGCCAGCTCGACCTGAACCGACGAGAGATCGGCCACGACGTAGAGGGCGGTTTCCGGCGAGACGGATTCTCCCAGCACGGCGTCGCGCTCGATCACGCGCCCGTCGATCTGGGACATGATCTCGTAGGGTCGCAGGCTGTCGTTGCTCTCGACGACTGCGACGACCTCGCCTTTCGTTACGAGGTCGCCCAGCTTTTTGCGGGCTTCAAGCACGACCCCCGGATAACGCGGTGAGACGTGCGCCACCTTGTCGGGATTGGCGACGATCTTGCCATGCATTGCGATCGCGGTGCGGAGCGTCGCCGGACCGGCCTCCTCGATCACGATCTCGGATGATTCGATGGCGGCAGGTTCCATCGTAACGCGCCCCTCGTAGGATGGATAAGTCCACTCACCCTTTGTGCCTTTCGCTTCGGCAAAGACTTTGACATCGAAGGAATGCGGCTCCTCCACGATGGCGTCTCCGATGAGGTAGTCGCCCTCTTTCTTGTAATTGATCGTATCCACCCGAGAGCCGAAGCGGTGGAGTTGCATCTTCAACTGCACCTCGTCCGGATCGAGGGGTTGGCCTTTCCAAAAGGGATAGACACGGGACTGCGGCGGGATGTCTGGCTCGTAGATGGTGACCTCGATGCCGAGATCGCCGTCGCGAAGCATGCGACCGCCATGCGGCCCGCGTTCATATTCCGCAGCCGCTTCGCCCCCGTGCCCGCCCTCGGCCGACCCGGCATGACTCGGTTCGCTTTTCAGGATCTTGCTCCCGATGAAGTAGGCGCCGGTGAGCAGCACGATGCCGACGACGATTTGGATGACTGTTTTGCTTTTCATGGATAGGAAAATGATGGCTAGCGTTTGCGAGCGGATTGTTGAACGGACTGGTAGGTGGAGGGAACGGCTGGCGCGGCGGTGAGGGCGTCCAGCGCCGCTGCGGCTTTATGAGCGGCGATGCGGGCTTCGAGCGCCTGGCTGCGCGCGGTGGTGAGAGTGCGGCGCGCGTCGAGGATTTC
>JBGTNO010000055.1:0-5025 GCA_041743065.1 Chthoniobacterales bacterium | reverse complement strand
GCTTCGGCGATGCCGAGTTCCCAGGCGCTCCCGGCATTCTTGATCGAGCTGAGCGGTGAGGCGCCGGTGCCGCCGTCGTGTCCGCTGATCAGGATGATGTCGGCGTGCGCTTTGGCCACGCCGGCCGCCACGGTGCCGACGCCGGCCTCCGAGACGAGCTTTACGCAGATGCGCGCGCGCGGGTTGACCATCTTCAGATCGTGAATGAGCTGCGCCAAATCCTCGATCGAGTAAATGTCGTGATGGGGCGGCGGCGAGATGAGCATCACGCCCGGCACCGTGTTGCGCAGCCTGGCGATGAGGCCCGATACTTTATGCCCAGGGAGCTGCCCGCCCTCGCCCGGCTTCGAGCCCTGCGCCATCTTGATCTCGATCTCCTTGGCGCTGGCCAGGTAGGCCGCTTTCACCCCGAAACGGCCCGACGCCACCTGCTTGATCGCGCTGTTGGCCAGATCGCCGTTCTCCCGGCGATGGAACCGCTCGGGATCCTCGCCGCCCTCGCCGCTGTTCGATTTTCCGCCGATGCGGTTCATGGCGATGGCCAGCGCTTCGTGCGACTCGGGGCTCAGCGCGCCCAGCGACATGCCCGCCGTGGTGAACCGCCGCCGGATTTCCTCGACCGACTCGACTTCCTCGATCGGCACCGGCCCGGTCTCGGCCGGCACAAATTCGAACATCTCGCGGATCGCCATCGGATATTCCGTGCGCACCGCCTCGGCATACGCCTGGTAGTCCTCCTGCCGCCCCGTCTTCACGAAAGCATGGAAGCTCTTAATGACCGGCGGCGTGACGACATGCATCTCGCCATTCCGGCGGAAACGATAGTAACCCGGATCGCCCAGCACGGGGGTGCCTTCCTTATCCTGCGGCACCGCTTCGGCGAAAGCGCTGGCATGACGGATGAGCGATTCCTGCGCAATTTCGGCGAATCCCACCCCCTCGATCTGCGAGGACGTGCCCTGGAAACATTTCGCGATCACCGCCGACCCGACCCCGAGCGCTTCGAAAACCTGCGCCCCCATGTAGCTGCTGAGCACGGAGATACCCATCTTCGACATGATCTTGAGCACGCCTTTCTCGATGCCGGATCGATAATTTTTCAGACCCTTCGCGTAGTCCACGCCCTGCAATGAAGGTTTCCGGGCCGTCTTGTCCTGCTCGATCAATTCACGGCAGCACTGAAAAACAAGATACGGGCAGATCGCCGCCGCGCCATAGCCGATCAGGCAGGCAATCTGGTGCACATCGCGCGCTTCACCCGTCTCGCAAATCAGGCTGGCTTTCATCCGCAGACCCGCGCGGGTCAGGTGATGATGGACCGCGCCCGTCGCTAGCAGCATCGGAGCCGCGACGTTTTCGTGATCGACTCCGCGGTCGGACAGAATGACCAGACGCGCGCCCTCCGCCACCGCCGCCTCCCCTTCGGCGCAGATGCGGTCGATCGCCTTTTCCAGCCCGGCCTTCCCTTCGGCCAGCGGCCAAAGCGTCGAAATGTTCTTCACCGGATAGTCCGGCAAATGCAGCAGCGCCGCCAGTTCGTGCTCCAGCAGCACGGGGGTTTCCGAGCGGATCAGCCGCGCGTGCTCCGGCGTTTCCGCCAGCAGATTACGCCGCCAGCCCAGCATGGTCTGGAGCGACATGACCAGCTTCTCGCGGATCGGATCGATCGGCGGATTGGTCACCTGGGCGAAGAGTTGCTTGAAATAGGTGTAGAGCAGCCGCGGCTGGAGCGAGAGCACGGCCAGCGGCGTGTCGTCGCCCATCGAGCCGACCCCTTCCATGCCGTCCTTGACCATCGGCTTGATCACCATGTCCAGCTCTTCGGACGTGTAGCCGAAGGCCATCTGCTGCTGGGTGAGACCGAGAATATCGAGCGGCTCGGCCGGCTCTTCGAGCTCGCCCTTCACCAGCGAATCGAGGCTCCGCAGATTTTGATCGAGCCACTCCCGATAGGGCTGCGCGGCGGCCAGGCGGGCCTTGATTTCGTGATCCCGCAGCAGCGTGCCCGCCACGGTATCCACCGCGATCATTTCGCCGGGCGCGAGCTGGCCTTTCTCCACGACATGCGCGTCGTCGATTCTCAGCGTGCCCACCTCGGAGCCGAGGGTAAACAATCCGTCGTCGGTGATTTTGAAGCGCGCCGGGCGCAGGCCGTTCCGGTCGAGGGTCGCGCCGATGGTGAATCCGTCGGTGAAACAAAGCGCCGCCGGGCCGTCCCACGGTTCATTGAAACAGCGGTGATACTGATAAAAAGCGGCCAGTTCCGGCGAGAGCGACTTATCCGTGCGCCAGGCGGGCGGCACCAGCATGCACATCGAGTGCAGCACATCGCGGCCGGAAGCGACCAGCAGTTCGTAGGCGTTATCCAACTCCGACGAATCCGACCCGCCCGACTGAATGACCGGTCGCAGCCACTTCACGTCCTCGCCCCAGACCTCCGATTCCAGCTCGGCCTCGCGGGCGCGCATCCAGTTGGCGTTGCCTCGCCGGGTGTTGATCTCGCCATTGTGCGCCAGCATCCGGAGCGGCTGACAAAGAGGCCAGGTCGGGAAAGTGTTGGTGCTGTAGCGCTGGTGATAGACACAGAGCGCCGTCTCGTAGTCCTTGTTCGACAGGTCTTTATAGAACTTCTCCAGTGAGGGCGAACTCAGCAGGCCTTTGTAAACCACCACCCGATGCGAGAACGATGCGATATAAAAATGCCTGATCTCCTGTTCCGCGGCCAGCTTTTCGATCTGTTTGCGGCAAAGGTAAAGCTTCCGCTCGTATTCGGCGTCGTTCATGCCGGAGGGACGCCCGATCAGCACCTGCTCGATCCGCGGCAGAGTGGATTGCGCTTTTTCGCCCAGCACCAGCAGATTGACCGGGACCTCGCGCCAGCCGAAGAGAAACAGCCCCCGCTCCTCCAGCACCTCCTCTGTGATCGCCTTGGCCTTGGCCTGCGCGTAGGCATTATCGTGCGGGAGAAACAGCACACCGACACCCAAGTCCGAGTCCTGAAAGAGCTTGTGACCGCGCTTCTCCACCGCCGGAACCAGCAGTTTGTAGGGAATCTGCGTGCTGATGCCCGCCCCGTCGCCCGTTTTGGCATCCGCATCGACCGCGCCCCGATGCACCAGATGACAGAGCCCGGCCAGGCCGTGACGGAGAACCGCATTCGACTTCTCGCCCTTGACCGAGGCGATGAAACCCACGCCGCACGAGTCGTGCTCGTTCGCGGGCGAGTAGAGCCCCGGGTCAGCGGGAAGGGAGTCGAGAATGCTCTGATTCATATCTTATGAGTCGTTTGAAAAGATTGAAGCTACCGGCCCCATCGTCCTAATCAAGACAATTCCCGGCTGAAAAATGCAAATTTTAGTCGCTATCACCGCGCCAGGGTCCCTAAGATTGTCATTTCCCCACCCAATACGTCCAAAATGCGAGACTTAGATGACCAAGAACGCACCATCCTTCGGCAGCTCATTCGCGACCCCAGGGAATCCGACAATCAAATCGGTGAGCTGACCGGTGTAAACGTCCGCACCGTCAGCCGCAAGCGCCAAAGGCTCGAGCAGGAGGGGATCCTCTCCTACTTCACGCACGTGGACCTGTCCGCCCAAGGCTCCGGCCAGTTCACCACCCGGCATCTTTACATCATCAAGTTCCGGATCGGCATTACTTATCTCCAGGTCATCCGCGACATCCGGGAAGAGCCCAACGTCCGCTCTATCTTCACCGAACTGATCTTCGAGAGCCACCTGGCCGAGGTCGATGGGAAGCTGGCCCTGCTCCTCTTTATCGACGGTGAGAGCGACACCAATATCGTCCAGACCGTCCAGGAAAAACTGGTGCCCAACCTGCTCCGCAACCACGGCCAGGATTCCATCGAGGAAGTCTCAACCATGCGGGTGCTGGCCCCTATTCGCTTCATGCATAATTATCTGCCGCTGGTGAACATGGAAGACGGCTACCTCAAGAAAGAGTGGCCCGACGAAGCCATCTACGTCGGAAAATAAATCGGTCGTCATGCCTGCCCGGCGTTACCTGCTGGTCGATATCAGCAATTCGTTCACTAAATACGCGCTCTCCACGGCGACGAAGATCGGGCGCGTGCACCGGGTACCCACCGCGCAGCTCGATCCCGACGCCGTGCTTGCGCTGGCGGGCGGCATTTCGCCAGCGGCGATCGTTCTCTGCTCGGTCGTGCCGCGCCAGACCCGTCGGTTCCGGAAAGCGGCAGCCGGTCGCGAGCTCATCGAAGTGGGAGAAAAGACGGATCTGGGCATCGGCGTGGACTATCCCGACCCCGCCAGCATCGGCCCGGATCGGCTGGCCAACGCGGTCGGAGCCCAAGCTTTCTACGGCGCACCCTGCATCGTGATCGATTTCGGCACGGCGGTGACGTTCGACGTGATCGCCCGGGGCCGCGGCTACATGGGTGGCGTCATCGCCCCCGGTCTGGATGTCCTGACCGATTACCTGCACGACCGAACGGCGCTGCTGCCCAAGATTGAACTGTCTGAACCCGTGGCCGCCGTGGGCCGCTCCACCCGCGATGCCATGCTGGCGGGCGCCGTTTACGGGTATCGCGGCCTGATTCGCGGCATTCTGGGCGAAATTCGCCAATCCGCCTTCCCTCGCCAGCGTTGCACCGTGGTCGCGACGGGCGGCGATGCCGAAATCATTGCCGCCGGACTTCCCGAAATTCGCCATATTCACCCCAAGCTCACTCTGGAAGGGCTCCGACTGATCGCCGCCCGCCTCTGAATTCTCGCCTCCTAAAGTTACACCTCTCCACCTCGCTCCCAAGTTGCACTTGGGAGCGCTCCATTAGGAGGCGCGCGGCTGGCCCGGAAAAAATTTGCGTAGATTCTTTGAACGACCCCCCCGCCCCCCTGTCTTAGGCTCCAGAGTTTAGGGTGGTCCGAGCCGCGAGTTTACTTCCGAGTAAAACGCGGCTCGGATTTTTTTACGGACCTGGCTTTCCGCGGAACGGTCAACCTCGCTACAGTTTCCCTATGGCCACCCCTTCTTCCCTGCTCGGAA
>JBGTNO010000054.1:0-4957 GCA_041743065.1 Chthoniobacterales bacterium | reverse complement strand
CGTGCCCGCATCCCGGCCAGGCAGGCGTTCCGGAGTGCCGCGGGCGCCCGGCCGCGGGTCCGCCCTGGTCAGCTGCTGGCAACGTTCGGCCCCGCACTGCCCGGAAGCACTTCTCCTGCCGAACACAACTGGCTGGAAGCTTGCACTACGGGGCGGCAAATAGGATCGGCATCCCACATGTTACCAGGCGGCAGCTTCACGACTTGGTTGTTCAATGCTGGAGAGGAGATGAAAGCGAAGCGCTCCAGATCTTGAGGAACGACGGGAAGCTGGAAGCTTGCGCTACGGGGCGGCAAATAGGATCGGCATCCCACATGTCACCAGGCGGCAGCTTCACGATTTCGTTGTTCAATGCTGGAGAGGAGATGAAAGCGAAGCGCTCCAGATGTGTCCGGGGGAGCGGACGCAATGCAGAGCCCGAATTCGCCGTCAGCTCACTCAACTCTCAACTTCCCACTCCCGGCTCCGCACGCTAGAAAGCGGCATGTCACTGCGGATCCGCGAACTGCCGCCCGAGGACCGGCCCCGCGAGAAACTGGCCCGCCTCGGCAGCCAGGCCCTGTCCGAGTCCGAGATGCTCGCCATCCTGCTCAGCACCGGGCGGAAGGGACAAAACGTCGTCGAGCTCGCGCGCCATCTTCTGCTGAAGTTCGGCTCGCTCGGGGCTCTGGCCCGCGCCAGCGTGCGCGATCTGGAGGCGATCGATGGCATCGGCCCGGCCAAGGCCTGCCAGATCGCCGCAGCCTTCGGGCTCGGGCAGCGCCTCACGGCGGAAACGCTGATCCGCACCCGCATCGACAGCCCGGAATTGGTTTACGGCCTGCTCGGCGCGGAAATGCAGGCGTTGACCAAGGAATCGCTGCGCACCGTGCTGCTCGATACCCGCTATCACTTGATCAAGATCGCGGAGATCTCCCTTGGCAGCCTGAATGAAAGCGTCGCCCACCCGCGCGAGATCTTCGAAGCGGCCATCCGCTACAGCGCCTTCGCCTTTATCCTCGTGCACAATCATCCTTCCGGCGATCCGTCGCCCAGCGAGGCCGATCACCGCCTCACGCGCCGACTGGCCGAAGCGGCGCAACTTTTGCAGATCAACCTGCTCGATCACGTCATCATCGGCGGTCCCACCACCGCGCGGAAGCCGTTTTTCAGCTTCAAGGAACACGGCGTTTTATGAAAATCCATCCCACGGCTGTCATCAGCGAGGAAGCGGAGATCGCCGCCGATGTCGAGATCGGTCCCTACGTTTGCATCGAGGGTCCGGTCACGATTGGCGCGGGCTGCCGCCTGCTGCCGCACGCCATTCTTACCGGGCACACCACGCTGGGCGAACGAAACGTCGTCGGCTCCCACACCGTCCTCGGGGGTGAACCGCAGGACCTTTCCTACCGGTCCGGCACCGAGAGCTACGTCCGCGTCGGCTCGGACAATATCATCCGCGAATACTGCACCATCCACCGCGGCGCCTCGCCCGGCTCCGCCACGGTGCTCGGCGACGGAAACTTCCTGATGGCGGGCGCCCATCTGGGCCATAACTGTCAGGTGGGAAATCACTGCATCATCGCAAACAACGTCCTCTTCGGCGGCTACATGGAAGTGGGCGACCGCGCGTTCGTCGGCGGCAATAGCGTTTTCCACCAGTTCGTGCGCATCGGGCGGCTGTCGATCACCCAGGGCATGAGCGCCATCTCCAAAGATGTCCCGCCTTTCACCATGAGCGCTCAGCACAGCGAAGTGCTCGGCCTGAATGTGGTCGGCCTGCGGCGCGCGGGCTGGAGCGCTGCCCTGCGCGGTGAAGTGAAGCGTGCCTTTCATCTGATCTATGCCGAGGGGCTGAATGTCTCCCAAGCCGTCGAGAAAGCGCGCGCGATGAGCTGGGGACCGGAGGCCACTTATTTCTTCGACTTCATCGCCGGCGCGAAAAGGCGCGGCATCTGCTCACTCCGCACTCCGCGGGATCAATCCAAACGTTTCGGCCTGGAACCCGCTGGATAGCGCGAAGACCCCGCGCCTTTCTTCCCGGTTGCCAAAGGGGCGGGCGCACGCTAAAGAACCCGCCATCTCACCATCCAACCTCCCGCTAAGATTTGAGAACATTTTCCCGCTTCCTTCTCCCCGGCCTCCTGGCCCTCACCCTCTCCGGCTGCGCCACCTCCACCCGGCCGGGTCTCGATAAAGTCCGCACCACCGCCTACACCCACACCGAGCGCGACCACATCCAATACGGCCGCCTTTCCGCCTCCGGCACCACTCTTTCCAGCGGCCGCATCCGCAGCGCCGCCTCCGACTGGTCGAAATATCCCGTTGGGACCAAATTCCGCATCAAGGAAACCGGGCAGATCTACCAGATCGACGACTACGGCTCCGCGCTCGTCGGCACCTCCACCATCGATCTCTACACCCCGACCCGCGGCGAGATGAACCGATGGGGCGTGCGCTTCGTCGATATCGAGCTGCTGAACTGGGGTTCCCCCGAGATCAGCCTCAAGATTCTCGAGCCCCGGAAAAAATACCGTCATATCCGCCAGATGGTGCAGGGCCTGGAGAAGCAAACGCGCGGCTAAAGCGAACGTAAGACAGATTGGCAATCTGTCCGGCGAGCGCTCGCGATCCCAGGGCTCCGCCGCCTTCGCCCGGACAGGTTATAAACCTGTCTTACGTTACCTTTCCAAAGACAGCTTGCCAAGTCCCGCGAAATCCGGTCGGCTCCTCCGCCCTATGACACGTTTGGAAGGCAAAGTTCTCGTCGCCCAAGGCGGCGGCCCCACCGCGGTAATCAATCAGAGCATCGTCGGCGTCGCCCTCGAAGCCCGCAAGTTTGCCCAGGTCACCTCCGTCTATGGCGCCATTCACGGCGTGCGCGGCATTTTGAATGAGGACTTCATCGACCTCACCCGCGAGACGACCAACAACCTCGAAAAAGTCGCCCACACCCCTTCCTCTGGACTCCTCTCCACCCGCGATAAACCGGACGAGGAATACTGCCAACGCATGTTCAAAGTCATGCGCAGGCACGACATCCGCTATTTCTTCTACGTCGGCGGCAACGACTCCTCCGACACCGTGCGCATCGTCAACGAGCAGGCCCAGTCCTCCGGCTTCGACTTCCGCGCCATCCATATCCCCAAGACGATCGATAACGACCTCGCGGTGAACGATCACACGCCCGGCTTCGGCAGCGCGGCCCGTTTTGTCGCGCAGGCCTTCATGGGACTGAATCTCGACAACCGTGCCCTTTCCGGAGTTCTCATCGCTGTCGTCATGGGCCGCCACGCCGGATTCCTGACCGCTTCCTCCGTGCTGGCCCGCAAATATTTCGACGAAGGTCCACACCTCATCTACACCCCGGAACGCGCCTTTTCGACCGACCGTTTTCTGGCCGATATCGATCGTGTTTACCAAGAACACGGCCTCTGCACCATCGCCGTCTCCGAGGGAATCCAGGACGCGAAGGGCGAAGCCATCGCGGCGCAACTGGCCCAAGCCGAAGAGCGCGACGCCCACGGCAACGTCCAGCTCTCCGGCACGGGCGCCCTCGGCGATCTGCTGGCGGACCTCGTGAAAGACCAGCTCAAGATCAAACGCGTCCGCGCCGACACCTTCGGCTACCTGCAGCGTTCCTTTCTCGGCACCGTCTCCGATCGCGACGCCCAGGAAGCGCGCGAAGTGGGCGAGATCGCGGTGCAATATGCCATGTGGGATAACGTGAACGGCTCGGTCGTCATCAAGCGCCCGGTATTGAACTACAGCGTCAATTACGACCTCGTCCCGCTGCCGGAGGTGGCTGGCAAGACGCGGCACATGCCGGATGAGTTCATCAACGAAGCGGGCAACGGCGTGACCGACGCGTTCCACAGCTACTGTCGTCCGCTGGTCGGCGGCGGCTTCCCGCAGACCCACCGCCTCCGCGCCCCCCGCGTGCCGGTGATCCGGGATTAGGCCCGGAAACCTGGGATGCGCAGAGTGGGGGGCGGACACGGAGAGGCGGAGACACGGAGACACGGAGGTGGAGTTTCAATCCGCGCCCTCCGCGCCTCCGCGTGGGGGGCGAACAATGCACCGCAGAGACGCAGAGACGCAGAGGAAGTTTCAATCCGCGCCCCTGCGTGGGGGGCGACTGTCGGACACGGGGAGAAAAATATGACGAACGAAGTTTCAATCTGCGCCCCCGCGTGGGGGGCGACCGCCTCGCGCTGCTACGTCGGCACGGTGGACGGCGTTTCAATCCGCGCCCCCGCGTGGGGGGCGACACCGGATGGTTTTGCTGGCGGACGTGAATTTCCGGTTTCAATCCGCGCCCCCGCGTGGGGGGCGACCGGAGCCGGTGGCGGACAACGGGACGCGTGAGACGTTTCAATCCGCGCCCCCGCGTGGGGGGCGACTCGCGGTGAACAAGATCTGGGACGCCACGGCCGGGTTTCAATCCGCGCCCCCGCGTGGGGGGCGACCCTCGCGGATCGCGACGACATGATCGTGACGGTGTTTCAATCCGCGCCCCCGCGTGGGGGGCGACCTGCCGAAGGACGATCCCGGCGTGACTTATGCGCTGTTTCAATCCGCGCCCCCGCGTGGGGGGGCGACAACGCCCGTCGATGGACTCGCGGAGCTAAACGCCGTTTCAATCCGCGCCCCCGCGTGGGGGGCGACGATTGATTGCTAATGATCGGCTAGGCATGGCTTAGGTTTCAATCCGCGCCCCCGCGTGGGGGGCGACGTGGCGAGATGATCGACTATGTGGTCGAGAGGATGTTTCAATCCGCGCCCCCGCGTGGGGGGCGACTAAACCCAGATGTGGATGGCTCTGGGTCTGCGGTGTTTCAATCCGCGCCCCCGCGTGGGGGGCGACCTTTTGAGAGCGTCACCGTGATCAAAAGGTCTGCTGTTTCAATCCGCGCCCCCGCGTGGGGGGCGACCACGACCGAGTGCCTGCTTGAGGTCTTGGCCGCTGTTTCAATCC
>JBGTNO010000053.1:0-4140 GCA_041743065.1 Chthoniobacterales bacterium | reverse complement strand
ATCACCCGCCTGTTCCGAAGGATACCACCATTAGTTTCTTCCCCATCCGCAGCGCTTCCAACCGTCCTGTCGGACTCAAGCCAGCCCGATGAAGAAAAAACGCTCATCGGGCAAACCTTTGCTGGTCTGCTGCTCTCCGGGAAGCGCTCTGTGCGCCCAGTCGCCCGGCGATCTCAACGAAGGCAGCCAGCTCGAGTGGGATGATGCCAACGCCATCCACCGCTTCACCTGGGGAGGGGTCAGGTGATTATTTCTCACAGGGGCCTTGCGAGTTGACTCGAAAGCGAAAATCTTCCTCCCTTCCGGAAACGGCTGTCAAGATTCATCACCTGACCCCATTGACCCTAAGGACCCCTCTGCATTCATGCGGCTCCGCGAGGCGCGAAGGACCAAAAATAGCCGATTTCATCGGCCAGTTGAGAAAGTCGGGCTAAGGACCCCTAAGTTCTAAGTTCCACAGGAAGCCATATGCTCCCCGGCTTGGGAGCGCCGGTCAGCGCACTTCAATGAGCCGGTCACCGGCATCCAAACGCTTCAACACGGCAGGCCACAACGGCATCAGCCAGTTGAGCAGTTGGGGATTGGTGGCATTGCCGATGCGCAGACACACGATGACGGATGACGGGCGAAGCTGCGCCGCAGAGACTGCGCTGCACGAAGTCTTCATCCTTGGTGATGATCACCGAGTTTTGATCGAGTGCGTATTGCCAGATGACAGTGTCTTTGGCTTCTCGGAGTCCGACTTCCCGGACGGCCACGGCATCACACCCGTTCTGCCGCAAAGTGGCGGCGAGAGCGGGTGGCAACTGGGCGTCGATCAGAAACTTCACGCTGCGGTCTGCAGCACGGCGTGATTGGCCTGGGCGGCCGCGAAGGCCAGGCAGGCTCGGATATCCTCGGAGTGGAGATCGGGGAAGTCTTCGAGGATTTGTGCTTCGGTTGCTCCGCCTGCGAGCATTTCGAGCACGTCCTTGACCCGGATGCGCATCCCCCGAATGCAGGGGCGGCCACTGCATTGCTCAGAATCGAAGGTGATGCGATCGAGGTAATTCATAAATTTCAATTTATAGGCATTCGTTGTCTGACTCAAGCTCGCTCGCGGCGGAGCGGAGGATTGCTCCGGCTGTTTTTGCCTCGCTGCGAGCTGGTCAGCCACTCTTTGGGTTTGAGCCTGCGGCTTTTGGGTGGATGACAAGCCGGAGGCTTGTGCCACGGCCTGCTGCCGGAGCCTGTCTAAACTTTCGGCGGCTGGCCGGGGGAGCAGTTCGCCTAGTTTGACGGCGGCTTTTTCCATTTGGCGTTGGCGCGCTTCAGAGGGTAGCAACTGCCTTGTCTATCGCTTTTCAGGACGAGTACGGGATGCGGACGCGGGGATCGTCTTTTTGAAAGTCTTTGGTGTTCCGGGTGACGAGGATGCAGCCTTCGCTGTCGGCCGTGGCGAGGATCACGGCATCCGGAAGCTTGAGCCGGCGGGTTTGCCTCTCGTCAACGGCTTTCCGGGCGATGCTGTCGGTGAGGTCAATCCGCGGCATCGATCGGAAGAGGGCTTCGGCAGACTCGCGCTCTTCGTCAGTCTCCGCTCCGCACATGACTTCCATCCACGAAATGATGGAATAAAGCGGGGGATCGTATCGGTCTATCTCCCGCCTGGCCTTTGGGTTGCCTTGTAAATAGTCGATCAGGACGTCGCTATCGATGACGGCCTTCATTTCTCCCACTCACCGCGAAGCTGGCGGATAAAGGCGCGGCTATCGGTGCTCTTCTTCCAGGTGCCGAAAGCCTGTTCTCTGGTGCTCTGCTTCTGGCGGGCGAGCAGGGAGTCCACCGCTCTCCGCACGGCTTCGGCTCGCGAGATCTGCTGCGCCTGGCAGAGTTCGGCTAAAGCGGCTACCTGCTCCTCGGGCAGATCGATGATTGTTCTCATGATGACGTTATCATGCATCATCCGAGCTGAGATGCAATCGCCAAAAGGAGGTGCCCCTGCAACGCCTGAGAGATCTAAGAAGAGCCTGCGGCTTATGCTTTGGATGACAAGCCGGAGGCGTGCGCTACGGGCTTAGCTGGAGCCGGGCTATGTTTATGACCGTCAGGCAGAGATAAGCTCTCCTAACTTCCCGGCGGCTTTTTCCCAGTCGGTGTTGGCGCGCTCTAACGCTTCGGCCAGGCCCATTAGTTCGCGGTTTAGGGACATCGCTTTGGAGGGATCTTCGTAGGTGGCGGGGTCTTCTAGCTGCTGGCTTAGATCTGTTTGCAGGGCTTCCAGACGCATGATTTCGGATTCGCAGCGTTTGACGGACTTTTCCAGGTTGCTGCGCTCTCTTGCGGCGGCCTGGCGGGCTTCCATGGCGGCTCGTTTGGCTTCTTTTTGCTCTTTTAATCCGGGACCTTTGCGCTCTCGCTCGGCGGGGGCGGGGGCGGTTTCGGGCTGGGCGTTGGAGAGGGGGGCGACCAGGCCTTCTCTTGCGGAGGTGGCTTGGGTTTTGTCTAAATAATAGTCGTAGCCGCCGGCGTAGGGGGTGAGCGTGCCGGCGTGGACGTGCAGCACGGTGTCGGCGAGGGCGCGGATGAAAAAGACGTCGTGGCTCACGAAAAGGAGGGAGCCTTCATACTGCTTCAGCGCGCTGACGAGGGCGTCGATGCTGGCGAGATCGAGGTGGGTGGTCGGCTCGTCGAGCAGCAGGAGATTGGGCGGGGCAAGGAGGAGCTTGACCAGGGCCAGGCGGCTTTTTTCTCCGCCGCTGAGCACGCCGACGGGCTTGAAGACGTCGTCGCCGCGGAAGAGGAAGGAGCCGAGCAGGGTGCGGGCGGATTGTTCGGAGGTGCCGCCGCGGATGCTCATGGCTTCGGCGAGGACAGTGCTTTTCAGATCGAGCGTCTCGGCGCGCTGCTGGGAGAAATAACCGATGGAGGCGCGGAGGCCTTCGGTGCGGGTGCCGCTCTGGATCGGGACGATGTCGCCGAGGATTTTGAGCAGCGTCGATTTGCCGGCGCCGTTCGGGCCGACCAGTACGGTGCGCTGACCGCGCTCGATGATGAGATCGAGGTCTTCATAAACGGTGAGGTCGCCGTAGGCCTGCGTCACTTTTTCCAGCACCATCACGCGCTGGCCGGACCGCTCGGGCTGCGGGAAGCGGAATTTCACCGTGGCCTCGCTGGCTTCGGGCGGCTCGATTTTTTCCATGCGGTCGAGCTGCTTCATCTTGTCCTGGGCCTGCGCGGCTTTGCTGGCCTTGGCCCGGAAGCGGTCGATGAACTGCTGGAGGTTCGCGATTTCTTTCTGCTGATTTTCGTAGGCCTGGCGGTGCTGCTCTTCGCGGGCGGCGCGCTGCTCGAGGTAGAAATCGTAGTTGCCGGAGTAGCGGTGGAGGCGCTTGCGGCTGATCTCGATGATGTGATCGCAGATGGCGTTCAGGAAAGCGCGGTCGTGCGAGATGGTCAGGATCGCGCCGCGGTAGTTCATGAGGTGATTCTGAAACCAGCCGAGCGATTCGAGGTCGAGGTGGTTGGTCGGCTCGTCGAGCATGAGCAGATCGGGCTCCATGACGAGGAGGCGGGCAAGATGCGCGCGCATGATCCAGCCGCCGCTCATGGTGCGGGCTTCGCGGGTGTGGTCGCTCTCGCGGAAGGCGAGGCCGGAGAGGACGCGCTTGGCCTTGGCCTCGAGCGCGAAGCCGTCCAGCTCGACAAAGCGCGCGTGCGCCTCGTGATGCTCGATCGTTTCTTCATCGGGATGCTCGCGGAGGGCGCGCTGGGTTTCCTCCATCTCGGGGGAAACATTCATGGCGAGTTCGAGGATCGTCTCGTCGGCGGAAGGGGCGCTTTCCTGCGGGAGAAATCCAAGCGTCACGCCGCGCTGCATGGTCACGTCGCCGGTGTCGGGCGGCTGCTCGCCGAGGATGAGCGAAAAGAGCGTGGTTTTGCCCGCGCCGTTCGCGCCGATGAGGCCGAGGCGGTCGCCGCGGTTGACCTGGAGCGAGACGTTTTCGAAGAGCACGCGCCCGGCGTGGCCTTTGCTGAGATTACCGACGGTCAACATTAGGCGCGGACCATACGCACGCCTCCGGGTCGAGACAACCCCCGCGAGTTACTCGGCAAAGACGGCGCGGGGCGGGGTGAACCTGCGCGGGCCGCGTCAATCTC
>JBGTNO010000052.1:0-4531 GCA_041743065.1 Chthoniobacterales bacterium | reverse complement strand
CCCAGCCCGGCACAAATGGCGCGCGAAATCCCGCCATCGTCTTCGATTTCACGATGATGTCCTTGAGCGTCTTGTTCAGCGCCGTACCCATGTGGACATCGCCGTTGGCGAACGGCGGACCGTCGTGCAGCACGAACAGCTCTGCGTCCTTTCGCGCCGCCTGAATCTGCCCGTAAAGATCCTCCGCTTCCCACAGCGCCAGCCGCTCCGGCTCGCGGGCGGTGAGCCCCGCTTTCATCGGAAAATCCGTCTTCGGCAGGTTCAGCGTGTCCTTGTAATTCGTGGCCATGGGAAAAGAGCCGCGACGCTAGCACCGCCGCCGCGGAGGGTCAACGCAAGCGCGAGAATCTCTGCCTGCTTGACGCGGATTCTTTTTCCGAGAAAAGTAGAATCATGAAAACATCTCTCGATATTCCCGAAAAGGAGTTGCGCGATGTGATGAAGTTCACCGCCGCTAAGACCAAGCGCGAAGCCATCGTCACGGCCATCATGGATTTCAACCAGCGGAAACGCATGGCGGAGCTGATCAAGTATTCCGGCACTTTCAGCGACGATTTTCCGACGAATGAGGAAATTGAAGCGTTAGATGAGAATGATGAATCAGCGCCTCAAAACTGGCCCAAATGACGCTGATCGACACCTCGTGTTGGGTTCAACAGCTCCAGGTCCACGGAGACCGCGAGATAACCGGACGTGTCGAAAGTCTGCTGCGACTGGGCCAGGCCGCCTGGTGCGCGCCAGTTAGACTCGAACTCTGGGCTGGGGTGAACAACGACCGCGAGCGGAAGACCTTGCGCATCTACGAGGAGACGCTGCCCGATTATCCCATCACCGCCGAAGTGTGGCGACTCGCCTGCGACCTCGCGGGCCGGGGTCGCAGCCAAGGCGTGCGAGTCCCGTCTTTCGATCTCCTCATCGCCGCCTGCGCCCAGCATCACGGGCTGGAAATCGAAGCGGCGGATGATCATTTCAAGATGATCGCCCGGCTCTAACGTCGGAGTCAGTGAAAGGTGCGGATGAATTCCGCCAGCTCGGGATGCCCGCCGTGGCGGGGTCGAGCCCCAGGGTCGAATTCGCTCCGCGGCGAACCAACAATTCGATGAGCGGAATCTGCAGGCCGTCCTTTCGTGCCGGTTCGCACGACGTCACCAGGCCGAGAACGCCGTGATCGTTTTCTTCGCCGGTCTCAGTCGCCGCGTTGATGTCGGCCCCGGCGTCGAGGATGGCCTCGGTCGATTCGAGGATGCGGGGCGGCATGGTCTGGTGCCGGTAGGGATTGTTCGCCACGAAATGCAGCAGCGTCGGATGCCGAAAATAGTTTCCGGCGAACCACCCCTCTTCTTCGGCGCGCTGCCGAACCAGTCCGGGATTTTTTTGCAGCAGTTCGCGCAGTTTATCAACCTCTCCCGAGTCAATGGCCTCAACGGCTGCGCGGAAAAGCGGATCGAGAATTCTTACCTCGCTGAAGAGCCTCACGATGGCTTCCTTGTCGGGTGACTCGCTCCTCCGGGCGTAGTCGAGTGGCGTCTGCTCCTTGTGGTCCGTCATCCAACTGCGCCCGCCGCGACTGAGCAAATACTCCACCGTCTCCACGGGTCCGCGCCACGCGGCCAGATGCAGGGCGGTCGATCCGTCTTCGCAGCGACGGTGAAGATCCGCCCCGGCCTCGAGCAGAAGCTGCATCACGGCGATCCGATCGGCCGACGGGGCCGGGCTGTGCGCGGCGAACCACAGCGGCGTTTCCCCCAGTTCGTTGCGGAGATTCACGTCTGCGCCACGGGCAATGAGTAATTCCACGATCTCGGGCAGGCCTTGATAAACGGCCAGATGGAGCGGCTTGCGCGGAGCCGAACATTCATCGGGCGAAAGGCCGCGGTCGAGCAGCAGACGGGTGATTTCCAGGCTGCGCGCCTCGAAAAGGGCGGGAGGCCAAAGCGCGGGCGTGAGCAGACCCGGATGCTCGTGGAGGAGCCGCTTCACCGTATCGGTATCGTGTCGGAGGATAGCGGTCTTGATTTGCGCGGTGTGATCGAGACCGCGCAGCAGCACCAGCTCTTCGTCGATCCTCTTTCGCCACTTCCGCGATTCCTCGTGGGCGGCGCTGAGCGCGTATTCCAGCGGGGTCATGGGTTGGATGACCGATTTGCCGAAGCTGCGCCAGGTCGCGCGCACCGACATATCGATCCACGGACCGACCCGGTCGATCAGGTATTCGAGGAGGTGAAAGTTGCTGTCGGCGTTCGTGTTGATGGCGTGAAAAATCGGCGTCTGCCCGCCAATGCCATCGATCACCTCTGCGGTGAGATTGATGTCGGCCTGCCGCCGGAAGAGTTCGTCCAGACACTCGATCTCGCCGAACTCGACCGCGCAGTGCAGGAGAGTCGCGCCGCGCAGCTCGATATTGCCGTAGGGCATGTCGGGAAAACGCCGCGTGAGCAGGCCGGGATCGCCTTCCAGCAAATCGCCAAGCTGGCGGGCATCGCCGCGATGAATCGCGAGCATCGGCGGCGTGATCTCTGGCGGAAACCAGGCGCCTTCGCGGAGTAGAATGTCGATGAAACGGTGTTTGCGCTCGTTGCGCCCGCGGTTGTAGGTGCCGAGCGCGTGCGCCGCCAGCGACACCGTTCCATATTTCGTCGCGACAGGGGGAAGGGTGACGTCCGCCCCGGCCTCGATGAGATACTGGAGCGATTCCGGCTGGAGACATTCGGCGGTGCCGAAAACGATCGGACCGTAATTTCCGCCATATTGGCCATCTGGATCCGCTCCATGGCCGAGGAGGAGGTCGGCCATGGCTTTGGCCTGCGTCCAGCTGTTTTCGCCGACGTACCAAAGCGCGTGCGCGAGTCCCTGATCGAGATCGTGTTGGGTGAAATCTCCGCCGCCGAGGATCGCGCGCACGGTGTCGAAATCCATCCGCCGCGCCGCCTTGGGCAGCGGCTCCGACTGATCGGGCGCGTAGGCCAGGTATTCGGCGCCGCGCGACATGGTCTCGACCATGCGGGCCAGTTCCGCCCAGTTCTTGCAGCCGTATTCGCGGGCGAGCTGATGCTGCGCTGTCGCCAGCTTGAGCGACGGGCTTTGCTTCGCGCGTCGCTTGGCCTGCTTTTGCAGGTGCTCGAGGCTGGGATTGACCGGCAGTTTCCGGCGCGGAGGGGACGAGGGAATTTCTTCCCCTTCAGGAGTGTGCATGGGAACCCTTTCTTGTGGTGCCCGCAGTCCGCGAAGACGGGCCAGAAACGGTTCGGATTTATTTAAAACGGCAGGTGGGTTAAACCCTTTCCGCGGACTCGGATGCACCCTTTAGCGCGCTGTCAGCATCCGGAGATGAAGGTTTTCGTCAACGTAAAACAAGGCGTCAGCGCCCGGAAAATCTCGAGCGGCGGATCGCTCGGCCCGGGGAAGCCCGCCGGCGCGGTGCTTTAAAATCCTCACCACCCGCGAAGTCATGCGCGAAGTCATGAAACTTGCGGGGGCGGCGGGCAGGTGGTAAAAGACCCGACGGTCGCGAGCGGGGTGCACGGAAAAAATGGAGAGCGCCGACTGCCCTATGGACGTTCCCCTAGCTATATTTTGCGGTGTTCTTGCCTTGCTGGTCGCGGTCGGGTTGAGCGGCATGTTCCTGTTTCAGAAACCTGGGCGGCATCCTCAAAATGGAGACGACTCGGCTGAGGCGGAAGAGCCTGTCCCCGTCGCTCTGACTCCCCTGGAGCGGGAGGCGGAGGCTTTGACGCAGCTCGTGGCGCGCTGCTCCGCGAGGACAGTGAACCCCCATTCGATCTCGCTGTTTCGCGCCCGCATCGGGTCTCTCATCGGGGACGCACCGCGCTCGGCGATCATGAAAGCCTGGCGGGAGTTGGAGTCCGCCACCCTGCGGACGCTGGCGCTTTACGATTATGGAGACTATCCGGTCAAACGACTCCGCTCGATCGAAATGATAGCCCTGCTTCGGGATAATTCGGTTTTGAGCGACGCCCAGCTCGATGTCTGCCGACACCTCGAAGCGATCCGCAACGATGTCTTTGGAAAGACGAATCCGCAAGTCAGCGGCAGCGCCGCCGCCCAGACCGTCGATGCCGTGGACTGGCTGATCGATTGCCTGGAAGAGTTCCGGAATTCCGCCGCTTCGGGGCGATCGGGCGAAGCGGAATCAGCCTCTCCAAAGTGATTCTCTCAGGGCGGAAACGGGCCAAACCTTGCCACCGCGGCGCCGGGGTGAAAAATATCCCCCCTCCGCCGGATCACTCGCCGAACGGTGAGAACCCCATCCGCGAGATCGACGCACCTGCGTCCCAGCGGCGGCAGGTAGCAGCCGGTGTTTATAATGGAGCGACCGCCCTCGCGGCGAATGGAGGGCGCGTGGATGTGCCCGATCACGACCATCGCGGCGGCGGGCCTGAATTGTTGCGTGAAATTCGCGGCCAGCCGCGGGGTTTCCAGCCAGGTGCGCAGAATCAGATAGGGACGCCGGGGCGGAAACATCTCCACGAGCAGATTGCGGAGGCGCGCGAGTGAGCTGCGCGCCGCCGCC
>JBGTNO010000051.1:0-2713 GCA_041743065.1 Chthoniobacterales bacterium | reverse complement strand
AGCCGCGACTGCTGGCCAACTTCGCGCAGGCAGCGCGACTCAATTCTTCCGATGAATAGTTCGGAAAAGAAATTTTTTACCCCGCCTTTGCCGTATAGATGCCGTTCCCGTACCCTTTTGGATAGGGCGGATGACCATTGGCAGGGCTGCTGCCTTCCAACGAAGGCGTGGCATTATTCCCCGACAAACAAGCCTCCTGGGATCGTTATATCGGTCCGGGAGTTGGCCTCAGTCTCGAACAACGCAGGGTAAAGTCGCGAGCGGCGGTGCCTCTGTCGCACCCGATCGGCCGCTCTAAAATTTCACAAAGAACTCGGTCCCTCGCGGAATTCAACTTCCGCCACCGTCTTGAGCCGCTGGCGCAGGGTGTCTTTCACCCGGCTGTGCGCCCGCGTCACTTCATCGGCGGTCAGTGTCCGGTCAGATGCCCGGTATGTCAAAGAGTAAGCCAGCGAACGCTGGCCGGCGGGCACTTTTTCTCCAGCGGGATCGGCGAAGACATCGAACAGCTCGACTTTCTCCAGCAGCTTCTCGCGGGCGGAGAGAATGGCTTTCTCGATCACGTCGTGACCGACCTTGACGGGTAAAAGCAGGGCGATGTCACGCGTGACGGCCGGAAATTTCACGATCTCGCGGTGCTTGCGAGGGCGGGATTTTGAGGAAAAAAGGACGCTGAGATCGAGTTCGGCCACCAAAACAGGCGCGGTGGCGTCCATCCCGCGAGCGCGAGCTGGAGCTATTTGCCCGATCTGGCCGATGGTGCGGCCCAGGGCCCGAATCTCTGCCGCCAGCGGCAGCGCGTCCGCCGCCGCCTGGAACTGTAGATCGGGCAGGCCGAGGCTGTGCAGAATTCCTTTCAAATCATGAAAATCGGCCAGTTTGTCCTCGGGTGTGTTCCAGCCCGGCGGAGTCAGCCGCCCGGTCATCGCGAGCGCGAGGTGCAGCGTTTCCTCGACGCCGCTGCCGCGAAAAACACGGCCGATCTCGCACAGCCGCAACGACTTTTCCCCCGCGCGGAGATTGTGCGCGAGCACGCGCAGCAGACCGGGCAGCAGATCGGGACGCAGGATCGTCTGATCCTCGCTCATCGGATGCTTGAGCGGCAACAGATCCGCGCTGGCCAGGGGATTTTCCTGAGCCTCGCGCGCCGAGATCAGGGAAACATTCCGGCATTCGTAAAAACCGGAAGCCGCCAGCGCCTGACGCAACGCCGTGGCGCGATCATGCGTGCGATCGGCGGCGGACGATTCCACGTAGTGGCCCGACCGCCGCGCGGGAATATTTTCGATCCCGAAGACGCGAATAACTTCCTCGATGAGGTCGATCTCGCGGGTGAGGTCGGGGCGATAGCGGGGCACGCGCCAGCCGTCGGGCGTGCCGGTGAGCCCCAGACCGCCCAGGATTTCCGCAATCCGCTCCACCGGGATTTCCGTGCCCGCGACGGCGCCGCAACGTCCGGCGCGCAGCGATACGAGGCGCCCCTCAGCTTCGGCCTGTCCAGCTTCGGTGACGCCGGTCACCTGGCCCCCGGCGATTTCGGTAATCAATTGCGCCGCTCGTATTGACGCCCGTTCGACCCCGGCGGGATCGACCTCGCGCTCGAATCGATAGCTCGAGTCACTCGACAGGCCCAGCGTGCGGGCGGTGCGCCGGATCACGCTGGGAGCGAACCATGCGCTCTCCAGAATCACCGAGGTCGTCGCGCCGGTCGTGCGCGAGGTTTCGCCGCCCGTCACTCCGGCGATCGCCAGCGCCTGGCGCTCATCCGCGACCACCAGGTGGTCGGGAGTGAGCGTGTATTCTTCGCCATCGAGGGCGAGCAACTTCTCGCCGGATCGCGCGGGGCGCACGGTGATGCCGCCGGCGACCTGCGCCGCGTCGAAAGCGTGGAGCGGCTGGCCGAGTTCCATCATCACGAAATTGGCCACGTCCACGATGTTGTTGATCGCGCGGAGGCCGACGGCTTCCAGCTTTTGGCGCAGCCAGGCCGGGCTCGGGCCGACCTCCACGCCTTCGATGGTGCGGGCGAGGTAATGCGGGCAACCGGGAACTTCGAGTTTTACCGAAATGCCGTCGCCGTTCGCGTCCGCCGCGTGGACCGCTGGAACGGTCAGCGGTTTCCGCGAAAGCGCCGCAATTTCCCGCGCCATGCCCACGTGGCTGAGCAGATCGGGCCGGTTCGGCGTGACTTCGACGGTCAGCACGGTGTCGCTCGGGTAAAGCTCGCGCAGAGGCGTTCCCACCGCGGTGTGGGCGGGGAGAATGAGCAAGCCGTCCTCCCCTGCCGGCAGGCCGAGTTCCTGGGCCGCGCAGAGCATCCCCTGGGATTCCACGCCGCGCAGTTGCCCCACCTTGATCGCGAAATCACCCGGCAGCACCGCGCCCGGCCGGGCCAGCGGAACGATATCGCCCGCTTGGAAATTTTTTGCTCCGCAGACGATCTGGCGCGGTTCGGTGGCCCCGTCATTGACGCGGCAGACCCTCAGGCGGTCGGCATTTGGATGCGGCTCGAAGCTTTCGATCATGGCCGCGACCACCTGGTCTGCCGTCACGCCGTGGGTTTCCACGCCTTCCACTTCCACGCCGGCCATGGTGAGCAGGTCGCAGAGCGCCGGGACGTCGTCCGGCAGTTCCACGTATTCCCGAAGCCAGTTGAGAGAAACCTTCATATCGAGATGGGGAGCGCATGCGCCCGCGCGGGCCGTGGGGGGGG